>DAONCJ010000224.1:0-6181 GCA_035401985.1 Burkholderiaceae bacterium
CGCCCAGGAAATCGACCGGCTGCCGCAGCTGGGCCGCGATTTCGTCGCCGCGACCATCTTCCTGGACCAGACCATCACCGTGCAGCTGCCCGACGTGCAGCTGGTCGACCTGCGCAGCGCCTGGGCCGATGTGCTGCGTCGCGCGCGCCTCACCCAGCACCATCACATCTCGCGCGAAGAGCTCTCGGTGCGCGAATACATGACAGTGGTGCTACGCACGCTGCAGCATCGGCGCTTTGCCGAGTTCCGCGACCTGTTCGACTGTTCGCGCGGACTGCCGGTGGCGGTGGTCACCTTCGTGGCGCTGCTCGAGCTGTCGCGCGAATCGCTGGTCGAGATCACCCAGGCCGAGGCTTACGCACCGATCTACGTGCGCCTGGCCTACCAGCCCAGTTGACGCTCATGCCGCGCGGCGCTGACGCGGCCCCGTTCTCCGATCCGCCCGCCTTGCGCATCGTCGAGAACGCGCCCCTCGAGCGGCTGAACACCTTCGGCGTGTCGGCGCGCGCCCGACGCCTCATCGTGCTGGAGGACGAGCGCCAGCTTCCCGAGGCCCTCGAGGCGATGCATGGCTTTCATGCCCGCTGCGTTGTGGGCGGCGGCAGCAACGTGCTGTTCGCGGGCGATTTCGACGGCGCGATTCTGCTGGTCCGCACCAGGGGCCTGACGCGGGTCGACAAGGCCGACGCGGTCGACGCGGTCGACGGGGCTGACGGGGCCGACGGGGCCTGCGCCAGCCTTTCACTGATCCGGGCACAGGCCGGAGAGCCATGGGACAGCACCGTCCAATGGTCGCTCGGCCAGGGGCTCGCCGGACTCGAAAACCTGGCGATGATCCCGGGCAGCACCGGTGCGGCCGCCATCCAGAACATCGGCGCGTACGGCGTGGAACTCTGCGACCGGTTCCATTCGCTGCGTGCCATCGACATGGACAGCGGCGAGATCCGCCACTTCACGCCCGCCGACTGCCGATTCGGCTATCGCGACAGCGTGTTCAAGCAGGCGGGTGGCCAGCGCTGGCTGATTCTCGAACTGATCCTTCGCGTCGGCCACGGCATGCGTCCGGTGCTGAGCTATGGCGAACTGCAGGCCCTGTTCCCCAACCCTGACCAGCCACCGGCCGCCATCGAGATCGACCGCGCGGTCCGTGCGATCCGCGCGCGCAAGCTGCCCGATCCGGCCGTGCTCGGCAATGCGGGCAGCTTCTTCAAGAATCCGGTGGTCGCAGCGCCAATCGCCGACGAACTGGCACGGCGCGAACCGGGGCTGCCGATCTATTCCATTGCGCCCGACACGCAGCTGGTGAAGCTGTCGGCCGGCTGGCTGATCGACCGTTGCGGCTGGAAAGGCGTGCGACAGGGCGACGCCGGCGTCCATGCCGCGCACGCCCTGGTGCTGGTCAATCACGGCACAGCCACCGGCCGCGAGCTGCTGAACCTGGCCGAACTGATCCGCAGCAGCGTGCATGCGCGTTTCGGCATCTGGCTGGAACCCGAGCCGGCCATCGTCGGCAGACTATAATCCGCCGTTCAAATCTTTCAGCGGTCCTTGCCGCCCCCTAAAAACCATGGATGACGACCAACAAAACGAACCGGGCCTGCTGCTGGCATGGATCCTGGGCATCGCAGTCACGATCGCAATCGTCGTGGCCGTGCTGAGCGGCGTGCTCGGCGCACTGGGCGGCTCAGGCGCCGCCACGCCGGCTCCGGCTGCCACAGCCTCGACCGACAAGCCGGCTGACACGGCCAGCGCCGCGACCCCTGCGGCCCCCGTGGCGGACGCACTGCTCGCGAAAATCTACTTCGCCAGCGGCAAGGCCGATCTGCCCGCTGAAGCCGCTGCCAGCCTGGCCCCGCTGATCGACGCGATGAAATCCGGCAAGGCAAAAAAACTCGTGGTTTCGGGCTATCACGATGCCACCGGCGATCCGGCACAGAATGCAGAACTGGCCAAGCAGCGTGCCTTCGCGGTGCGCGATGCGCTCGGTGCGGCCGGCGTTACGGCGGAGCAGATCGAACTGTCCAAGCCCCAGGAAACCACGGGCGCCGCCGGCGACGACCGCGAGGCGCGCCGCGTCGAAGTCAGCGCCCAGCCGTAGACGAGTCCTGCCCGCCGGGCTGCTCACGCCGGAAGTACCAGACGTGAGCCGTCGAGGCCTGCGCATCGAATCGGTACCCGTCCAGATCGAAGGCCTTCAGGCCTTCGGGGCGGGTGATCCGCTGATCGATCGCAAAGCGCGTCATCATGCCGCGCGCCCGCTTGGCCGAAAAGCTCACCACCTGATAGCCCGCCGCGCGACGCTCCTGAAACACGGGCTGCACGACAGGGCAGCCCAGCAGGCGTGTGTTCACCGACCGGAAGTATTCCTGCGAAGCCAGGTTGACCAGGACCGGCCTGCGCTGCGCGGCCATCACCGACATCAGCTGCTGCGTGACCCGCTCACCCCAGAACTGATAGAGATCCGCGCCGCGCGGGGTGTCGAGCCGAGTGCCCATCTCCAGCCGGTACGGCTGCATCAGGTCCAGCGGGCGCAGAACCCCGTAAAGACCGGACAGAATACGCACATGCTTCTGCGCCCATTTCAGCCCGGCGGTGTCCAGCGAGCGTGCCTGCAGGCCGTCGTACACATCGCCGTCGAAGGCCAGCACCGCCTGCTTGGCGTTGCGAGGGGTGAACGGGGTGCGCCACTGCCGGAATCGCGCCGCATTGAGTTCCGCCAGGTCGGCCGAGATGCCCATCAGCTCGCCGATCTCGGGGCTGTCGAGCTTGACCAGCCGTTCGATCAGCTGCGCCGACTGGTCGAGCAGCTCGGGCTGCGTGTGCACCCGCGTCTGCGGCGCAGTCGCGAAATCGAGAGTCTTGGCGGGCGAAAGTACGATGATCATCCGGTGTCCGTCGGGGTTGGGTGCTGCCCGACAGCGGCTGTGCTGCCGCCCGGCATGCCGTGCTGATGCCCGGCGGACCCGATTATAGGGAGCCCGGCCCGATGTCCGGCACGGCGGTCATCGACACCAATGTCTGGCTCGACTGGCTGGTGTTCGACGACCCCGTCGTTGCCGTGCTGCGCAGCGCTGTGGCGGACGGTGCGATCGAGCTGCTGGCGACCGCGTGGATGCGCGCCGAACTGCTGTCGGTGCTCGAGCGGCCGCCGATCCTCGCCCGCCGTCCCGACGCCCCGCTGCAGATCGAGGCCTTCGACCGGCACGTCCGGCTGTGCGAGCCGGCCCCGCGCGGCCTGCTGGTGTGCACCGACCCGGCCGATCAGTCGTTCATCGATCTGGCGGCTCATCAGCGCGCGCGCTGGCTGCTGACCAAGGACCGCGCGCTGCTGCGGCTGGCCCGCGGCGCACGTGCCCGCCATGCGCTGTGGGTGTTGACGCCTGCGGCCTTTCAGGCGGCCTACAATCCATCCGTTCAAGCGCCGAGCGCCCCATGACCCAGCCACCTGTCACTGTCCGCACACCCCCGATCGTCAGCAAGCTGCCCAAGGTCGGCACGACGATCTTCACGGTGATGTCGGCGCTGGCCAATCAGTACCGCTCGGTCAATCTGGGCCAGGGCTTTCCCGACTTCGACTGCGATCCGCGACTGCTCGATGCGGTCGAGCAGGCGATGCGCACCGGCCACAACCAGTATCCGCCGATGGCGGGCGTGGCCGAACTGCGCCACGCGATCGCCGCAAAAGTCAGGGCGCTGTATGGCGCGGCCTACGATCCGGACACCGAGATCACGGTGACGGCCGGCGCCACGCAGGCGATCTTCACCGCGATCATGGCGGTGGTCCAGCCGGGCGACGAAGTCATCGTCATCGAACCGATGTACGACAGCTACCTGCCGAACATCGTCCTGGCCGGCGCGCATCCCGTGTGCGTGCCGATGACCGACGACTTCACCGTGGACTGGGCGCGCGTGCAGGCGGCGGTCACGTCGCGCACCCGGGCCATCGTGGTCAACACGCCCCACAACCCGAGCGGGCGCATCCTGCGCGATGAAGACATGCGCGCGCTGGAAGCGATCGCCGAAGCGCACGACCTGTTCGTCATTGCCGACGAGGTCTATGAGCACATGGTGTTCGATGGTCGGGCGCATGCCTCGGCCAGCCGCTATCCGGCGCTGGCCGCCCGCAGCTTCGTCATCTCGTCGTTCGGCAAGACCTATCACGTGACCGGGTGGAAGGTCGCCTACTGCGCGGCGCCCGCCGCGATGACGGCCGAGTTCCGCAAGGTTCATCAGTACCTGGTGTTCACGGTCAACACGCCCGCGCAGGTGGGACTGGCCCGCTACATGGCCGATCCCTCGCCTTATCTGCAGCTGCCCGCCTTCTACCAGCGCAAGCGCGACCTGTTTCGCGACGGACTGGCCAGGACGCGCTTTCGGCTGCTGCCCTGCGAGGGCACCTATTTCCAGGTCGTCGAGTATTCAGCCATCTCCGAGCAGCCCGAGGCCGAGTTCGCTCAATGGCTGACGCGCGAGGTCGGGGTGACGGCCATTCCGATGTCGGCGTTTTATGACGCACCGATCGAACGACGCAAGGTGCGCTTCTGCTTCGCCAAGAAAGACGAGACACTCGCCGATGCCCTTGCCCGCCTGTCACGCCTCTGAGTCGGGCCCGCCGGCGCCCTGCCCGAGCGCATTGGCGCGCCGGCTGAGCGCGCCTGCACCTGCGATTGCACCTGCGATTGCACCTGCCATTGCGCCTGCCGTTGCGCCTGCCATGCGCGGCGCGCGTCGCTGGCTTTTCGCCGTCCCGCTGATGCTGGCGCTGGGCTGCGGCGCGCTGCCGCCGGCCAACCTGAAGGCGCCCGAGCTAGGCTTTCGCAACCTCGAGGTGCGCGATGTGGGGCTGGAACGCGTGCGTTTCGATCTGATCGTCGATGTGCGCAACCCCAACGCGGTCGACGTGCCGATCACCGGGCTCAATTTCGTGCTCGAACTGAACGGTCAGGAGACCGCGCGCGGTGCGGCCGCCGACCCCACGTTCGTGCTGCCCGCCAATGGCACGCGTCAGGTGCCGCTGGCCTTCAGTGCACGCACATCCGAGCTGCTCGGCGTGATACGCCGCCTGCCAGACAGCCTGCAAACAGGGCTGTCGTATCGCCTGAAAGGCTCGGCGAGCTGGGGCGCATCGGGCATCGCGCTGCCCTTCGAGCGCAGCGGCAATCTCGACCTTCGCGGCGCGCTGCGCCGCCTGCTGCCGTCCGGCCGGCCCGATTCCCCGGGCAGCCTGCCACCGGGCGAACGGACCTGACACACGGCTCAACCGCGCAGCATCTCGCCGCTGATGATCACCTTGCGGACCTCAGTCGTCCCCGCGCCGATCTCGAGCAGCTTGATCGAGCGATACAGCCGGTTGATCTCCGAGTCCCAGATGTAGCCGGCCCCGCCGTGGATCTGCACGGCCTCATCCAGCACGCGATTCAGCATGTTCGCGGTGAACATGACGGAAGCGGCGGCGATCTTGTGGATCTCGCCGCGTCCCCCTCCACCGATCTCGAGGTGATTGGCCGCGCGCAGCGCCTGATAGGTGAACAGGCGCATCGACTCGACCCACACGTACATGTCGGCCAGCTTGGACTGGATCATCTGGAAGCTGGCGATCGGCTGGCCGAACTGGCGACGTTCACGCGCATAGGCCAACGACAACTCCAGCGCCCGCTCGGCGATGCCCAGGCACAACGGCGAGACCATCGCGCGCTCGAGGTCCAATCCGCTCATCACGATGCGCACGCCGCGGTCTTCCTCGCCCACCAGGTTGCGCGCTGGCACGCGGCAGTCCTGAAACACGAGTTCGCCGGTCTGGCTGCCGCGAAAGCCCATCTTCCGCAGCTTCTGCGCGACGGAAAAACCGGGGAATCCCTTCTCCACCAGGAACGCTGAAATACCCTGCGCGCCCTTGCCGGGCGAAGTCTTGGCGTAGACCAGCAGCACGTCGGCCACCGGCCCGTTGGTGATGTACAGCTTCGTGCCGTTCAGCACGTAGTGGTCCCCGTCACGGCGGGCGGTGGTGCTCATCGACCCCAGGGCATCCGATCCGGCGCCCGGCTCGGTCAGCCCCAGTGCGCCGACGAACCGGCCACTGGCGAGTCCAGGAACATAGCGGGCCTGCTGATCGTCGCCCGCGTTGCGCAGGATGTTGTGCAGGCAGAGATTCTCGTGGGCCAGCCAGCTCAGGGCCAGCGCG
>DAONCJ010000225.1:0-6171 GCA_035401985.1 Burkholderiaceae bacterium
CTGACCTCGCTGGGCACCATCCTGAACGACGATGGGGCGACCGCCAATGCGGTCCAGCTGGTGGGGACCGCCACGGCGGGCTTGGATCTGGCCTGACCGGTTCGTGACTGGCGCCCCGAGCCCGAGGCTCAGC
This sequence comes from Burkholderiaceae bacterium, assembly GCA_035401985.1. Classification (GTDB taxonomy): domain Bacteria; phylum Pseudomonadota; class Gammaproteobacteria; order Burkholderiales; family Burkholderiaceae_E; genus Quisquiliibacterium. The sequence continues at coordinate 134 of DAONCJ010000225.1, forward strand.
GTATCGATCGTCAGCCACGGGCACGCATCGCTGACCGACGCGCTGTTGCGACAGATCGTCCACCAGACGAGCCCGGGGCTGGTCTGCGACATCACCGTCACACTGAACCTGCCCGAGTCGATTCCCAACGACTGGGGCGGGGACGGCTGGCCGCCCGTGCGGGTGCTGCGGAATCAGGCTCCGAAAGGTTTTGCCGCGAACCACAATGCGGCTCTGGCAAACTGTCGGGGAGACACGGTCGCCATCCTGAACCCGGACCTCGAACTGCGCGGCGACTGCCTGGGTGTTCTCGCGCGCGCCGCCGGTCAATCCGGCGTTGGGCTGGTCGTCCCCACCGTCTTAGAATCCGATGGCCGTGTGGCCGACGCGGCGCGCGAGCTGCTGTCCCCGGCGTCGGTCGTCGCCCGAACGTTTTTCAGGCGGCGCAGGCCTGCTGTTCGACCGGTCTGGTATGCCGGCATGTGCATGGTGCTGCCGCTGCGCGCCTGGCTGGCCGTCGGCGGTTTTGATTCCCGTTACCGGATGTACTGTGAAGATTTCGATCTGTGCGCCCGCCTGCGACTGCAGGGATTTTCGCTGATGCAACTGCGATCGGCGGAAGTGGTCCACGCGGCCGGACGCGGCAGCCATCGGTCGCTGCGGCCTTTCGTCTGGCATGTTGCCAGCCTGGCACGGCTCTGGCGTTCGCCGGTCTATCGCGATTTCAGACGTCTTCTGCAGACCGAAGGTCGGGGCGGCGACGGTGACCGCGACGGCCGGGGCAATCCCTCGCCCAAGTCCTGAGCCTCGATGTATTCCTTTTCGGTTTCGCTGATCATCTCGATGGCCGTGTCCGTCCTGATCATGCGCTGGGCGACACGCCATGGCCGGGGCCATTTCGGCATCGATTACGACCTGTACGGCGTGCAGAAGACCCACGCCCGGCCGGTGCCCCGCATTGGCGGGGTGGCCGTCTTTCTGGCAGCGGCGCTGGGCACAGGAGTGGTCGCCCTGCGTGATCCGCCCAACGCCGCCCGCATCGGAACGCTGCTGATGTGTGCGATTCCGGCGTTTGCCGGGGGCCTGGCCGAGGACGCCACCGGCCGCATCTCGCCGAAGGCGCGGATCGCCTGCATGACGATCTCCGGCCTGCTGGCGGTCTGGCTTGGCAATGTGCTGATTCCGCGGGTCGACATCGCCTTGCTGGATCCGATCGTCGCCCTGAAGCCGGTCGCCATCGGGGTGACGCTGATCGGGCTTATCGCCGTCACCAATGCGGTGAACATCATCGACGGCTTCAACGGCCTGGCCGGCGTGGTCTGCTCGATCATGTTCCTGGCGCTGGCCTACGTCGGCCTGAAGGTCGGAGATCCGCTGGTGCTGTCCTGCAGCCTCGTGCTGGTCGGCTCGATCATCGGGTTCCTGGTCTGGAACTACCCTCGCGGCCACATCATGCTGGGCGATGGCGGCGCCTACTTCCTGGGCTTCATGCTCGCGGTGCTGCCGATCCTCACGGTGGCCCGCAACCGCTCGGTCTCGGCCTGGTTCCCGGTGCTGCTGCTGGCTTATCCGCTGGTCGAGATCGCCTTCACCGTCTACCGGCGCAAGGCGCTGCGCGGCGCCGATACCCACCTGCCCGACGCCGCACCTGCACCAGCTGATCTTCAGGCGGGTCGTGCGCTGGGCGCTGGGGCGCACCGACGCCGAATCGCGCACCTTGCGCAATGCGATGACCGCCCCGTATCTGTGGGTCCTGTCGTCACTGGCCGTGGCGCCGGCGGCCATCTGGTACGAGCGCACCGAGGTGCTGGCCTCGCTGTTCGGCTTGTTCGTCATCTCGTACGTGTGGCTGTACTTCCGGATCGTCCGATTGAAGGTCCCGCGATGGATGGTCCGATGGAAGCAATGACCGCCCCGGTCGTCTTCGGCGATCTGCAGGGCTGCCTGCCCTGTCTCGAGCGACTGATCGAGAAGGTCGAGCGCGACAGCCCCGGCGCGCCCTGGTGGTTCTGCGGCGATCTGGTCAACCGCGGGCCGGCGTCGCTCGAAACGCTTCGCTTCATCCGCTCGCTGGGCGATCGGGCGGTGACGGTGCTTGGCAACCACGACCTGCACCTGCTGGCAGTCGCCTGGGGCATCCGCAAGGCGCACCGCAGCGACACCCTGCAGACGATCCTCGATGCGCCGGATCGCAGCGTCCTGCTCGACTGGCTGCGCACTCGCCCGCTGGCGCATCTCGAGCATCGTCACCTGCTGGTCCATGCCGGGGTGCTGCCCTCATGGACTGCCCGCCAGACGATGGCGCTCGCGGCCGAAGTGAGCGCGGCGCTGGGCGGCGCCGACCCGCTCGCCTTTCTGCAATCGATGTACGGCAACGAGCCTGACCGCTGGGACGACGACCTGCAGGGCGCCGACCGCTTGCGCGTCGTCGTCAACGCGCTGACCCGGATCCGCTTCTGCACCCCGGACGGCGCGATGGAGTTCGCCACCAAGGACGCGGCCGACGCCGCGCCACCGGGCCATCTGCCATGGTTCGAGGCGCCGGACCGGCGGACGCGCGATGTGACCCTGGTGTTCGGGCACTGGTCACAGCTCGGGCTGATGCAGCTGCCGGGCCTGCTGGCACTGGACACCGGCTGCGTCTGGGGCCGTCAGCTGAGCGCCGTGCAACTGGCCGACGAGCCCTCGCAGCGCCGGATCTGGCAGGTGAACTGCGGCTAGCGAGTGCGTCTGCCGTCAGGCAGGTGAACTGCGGCTGGCGAGCAGGTATGCCGTCAGGCGGCCGACTTCAGCACATGCACCGACCGGGCGGCGACGTGCTCGCGCGTCTTGGCCGCATAGGCCGCCATGTGCGCCGAGGCCCCGTGGGCCTTCAGCGCATCCATGCTGGCCCACTTCTCGATCACCACGAAGGTGTCCGGTCCCAGGGGCGCATGGTTCGGCCCCAGACCGTCGGCATCGATCACCGGCTGGTATTCGATGCAGCCGTCCTCGGCGTGCACGGCCGGCATGTTGGCGCGGAACGCCTGCAGCACGGTGTCGCGCATGCCGGGCTTGGTGGTGATGATGGCGAGGACATTGACCATGGGTCTCTTTCAGGTGGATGCGTCAGTGCACCGCGCGCTGCTGGCCGTCCCAGTAGCGTGCGCGGATGGCTTTCTTGTCGAGCTTGCCCAGGCCGGTGACCGGCAGGGCGTCGACGAAATCGATGGTCTTGGGCGCCTGGACCGCGCCCTTCGCGTCCCGCACCCGGGCGATCAGCGCCTCGGCGCTGACTTGCATGCCGGGCTTCAGGACCACCAGCGCCTTGACGGCCTCGCCCCACTTGGCGTCGGGCACACCGATGACCGCCGCACTGGCGACGGCCGGATCGGTGGTGAGCACGTCTTCGACCTCGCGCGGGAACACGTTGAAGCCGCCGCTGATGATCATGTCCTTGCTGCGGTCGACGATGTACAGATAGCCGTCGGCATCGCGCCGCGCCAGATCGCCGGTGTACAGCCACCCGTGGCGAAGTGCCCGCGCGGTTTCGTCGGGCTTGTTCCAGTAGCCCTTCATGACCAGCGGGCCGCGGACGCAGATCTCGCCCACTTCACCCAGCGGCACTTCGCGCCCGTCGTCGTCGAGCAGCTTCACCTGGCTGCTGCCCACCGGCATGCCGCACGAGGCCAGCCGGTGCGGGAAACGTTCGGGGTCGTGGTCGCACTGACGCAGGATGGTGACGGTGTTGGGCGCCTCGGACTGGCCGTAGAGCTGCATGAACACCGGCCCGAACACCTTCATGCCCTCGATCAGACGGGCCGGGGACATCGGCGAGGCGCCGTAGATGATCATGCCCAGGCTCGACAAATCGGCCTGCCGGATGGCCGGCGAATCGAGCAGCACATAGATCATCGTCGGCACCAGGAAGGTGGCCGTGATGCGATGTTCTTCGACCAGATCGAAGAAGCGCTGCGCCTCGAAACCCTTGCTCATCACGAAGGTGCCCGAGCGCAGCATCACTGCGACGATCATCGCGCCGGCCGCATGGGTGATTGGTGTCATCGCCAGCAGCCGGACTTCGCGCGGCCAGTCCCACTCGGCCAGCTCGATCATCACCATCGTGACCTGCACCCGGTGGGTGTGGATCACGCCCTTGGGCTTGCCGGTCGTGCCGCCGGTGTAGATCAGCACGCAGATGTCGTCGGCATGCGCCTGCTGCTGCAGCGGCCCGCCGGGGCATGCCGCAGCAGCCGCGAGGATGTCCTCGCCGAAATCGTTGGGTCCGAATCCATACACGTTCTTCAGCCCGGGCAGGCGGCGCATCAGCGCATGGGCCCGTTCGCCGAACACCGGCGGATCGACCAGCAGCGTGGTGACGCCCGAGTCCTCGAGCAGGTAGGCGTGGTCGTCCTCGGAGCCCAGCGGATGCATCCAGGTGATGCGCAGCCCCATCACGAACGCCGCGGCGCTCGCCATGAACGCCTCGGGACGATTCGACGACAGCGCGGCAATCGCATCGCCCTTGCGCACGCCGCGCGCGGCCAGCGCCTGGATGAACCGGGACAGCAGAGAGCCGAACTCGCGGTAGGTGATCTTCTGGTCGTCGAGAATGAACGCGACGCGATCGCCGCCGCGTTCGATCGCGCGCTGGACCAGATCGCCCATCGTGCAGCCGTCGTAAAGCTGTTCCTGCATGGCCATGTCTCCGCTCAGAAGGGCAGCACGGCGTCCGGCTTGACCGCCAGAACGGCCTTTCGAAACTGCGCTTGAATGCGCGCCAGCGCCGCCGCGTTGTCGGCCTCGAAGCGCATCACGACCACAGGGGTGGTGTTCGATGCGCGAGCCAGACCGAAGCCATCGGGATACTCCACCCGCACGCCGTCGATGTCGATGATCTCGGTGGCCCCTTCGAAACGCGCGGTCCGTTTGACCGCATCGACCAGCGCGAAGTGTTCGCCCTCGGCACAGCGCAGCTGCAGCTCGGGCGTGGTCGGCGAGTCGGGCAGCGCCTCGAGCACCGCGCTGGGATCGGCATGGCGCGACAGGATCTCGATCAGGCGCGCTCCGGCATACAGCCCGTCGTCGAAGCCGTACCAGCGGTCCTTGTAGAAGATGTGTCCGCTCATCTCGCCGGCCAGCGGCGCGCCGGTCTCCTTCAGGCGCGCCTTGACCAGCGAATGGCCGGTGCGGCACATCTCGGGCACGCCGCCGTGCGCGCGGATGAATCCGGCGAGGTTTCGCGTGCACTTGACGTCATAGATGATTTCTCCGCCCGGGTTGCGTGACAGCACCTCCTGGGCCAGCAGCATCAGCTGCCGGTCGGGGAAGATGATGCTGCCACGCTTGGTGACCACGCCCAGGCGGTCGCCATCGCCGTCGAAGGCCAGACCGATCTCGCAGTCGGTTTCGGCCAGGCAGCGGATAAGGTCCTGCAGATTCTCGGGATGGGCCGGATCGGGATGGTGGTTGGGGAAGGTGCCGTCGACCTCGCAGAACAGTTCGGTCAGCTCGCAGCCGAGCGCCTTGAAGAGCGCGGGAGCCACGGCGCCGGCCACGCCGTTGCCGCAGTCGATGGCGATCTTCATCGGGCGCGCCAGCTTGACGTCGCCGGCAACGCGATCGATGTAGCGCTGGGTCAGCGACAGCTCGCGCAGCGCGCCGCGTTGTGCAGCGGGCACCGGCGTGTGGCGCCCGGCGGCGATCTCTTCGCCCAGGCGGGTGATGGCCTCGCCGTGGATCGCGTCGCCTCCCACCACCATCTTCAGGCCGTTGTAGTCGGGCGGGTTGTGGCTGCCGGTGACCGCCACGCCGGAGGCCGTACCAAGCTCGAAGGTGCCGTAGTAGACGATCGGTGTCGTGACCTGGCCGATGTCGACCACGTTCACCCCGGCGTCGCGCAGGCCATCGCTCAGCGCACCGGACAGCATCGGCCCCGACAGCCGTCCATCGCGGCCGATGACCACTTCGGTGCCGCCGGCCGCCTTGACACGGGCGCCGACCGCCAGCCCGATCGAGCGGACCACGTCGGGTCCAAGGTTCCGATCGACGATGCCGCGGATGTCATAGGCCTTGAAGAT
>DAONCJ010000226.1:0-6165 GCA_035401985.1 Burkholderiaceae bacterium
AGCCGGCTCCCGTGGCGGTCCCGGACGCTGCGCCGCTGGCGTTCGACCCTGGCGTTCTGGCCAGCCTGCCCATGGTGGCGGACGGCTCTCAACCGGATTTCGCCGAAGAGATCCGGCAGCTGTACGAAGACGACACCCGGCAGAAGCTCGCCCAGGCCGACAAGGCGTTTCAGGAGGGCGACTGCACGAAGGTCCAGCGCCAGATGCACGCGTTGCGCTCGGCCAGTGCGCAGGTTGGCGCGTTCGAGCTTTCCACCCTCGCGGGGGCCATCGAGGCGACGCTGCGCGCAGGCGGCCCGCTGCAGCCGCAATGGCCGGACCAGTGGAAGTCCGCGTGGTCGCGCCTCGAAGCCGAATGGCGCAAAGCCCCAGCCTCCGCGCAGACGATCGAGATCAGCGGCGGCTGAACGCGCCCCGGTGCTTCAGCGGATGATCGCCGACTGCACCATGGTGCGGAACTGATTGCGCAACGCGACGCGCACGGAGTCGTCGACCTGCACCATGTACATGGCGATCAGTTTTTCGGACGGGTCGATCCAGAACAGCGTGCCGGCGTTGCCTGCCCAGCCGTATTCGCCGACCGATCCCGGCAGTCCTGCGAAGCCTGCCTGCCGTCGGACCTGGAACCCCAGTCCGAAGCTCAGCCCTGCGGGCAGGCCGGGGAGCGCGCCCGTGTGGTCAGCGGTCATGAATTCGACCGACTTTCTGCCCAGCAGCCGCTGGCCGTTGAGCTCGCCGCCATTGAGCAGCATGGTGGTGAAGCGCAGATAGTCCGCTGCGGTGCCCGTCAGGCCCCCGCCCCCTGATTCGAACCTCGGCTGGACCGAGACATTGAAGCGAGGGGTCATCGGCTGGCCGCCCGGCCGCGGCGACGGTTGCGCGGCTCGGGACAGCTTGGCCGGCGGGACCCAGAAGGCGGTGTCGACCATGCCCAGGGGCTGGAAGATGCGTTCGTCCAGGAATACGCCCAGCGGCTTGCCCGAGATCACTTCCACGAGCCGGCCGAGCACATCGGTGGACACCCCGTACTCCCATCGGCTGCCTGGCGGGAACATCAGCGGCGTGCGCGACAGCTTCTCGACAAATTCCTGGTTGGATTCATTGCGGTCGCCCACCCGGGCGGCCCTGATCAGATCGGCGACCGGCCCGCGGGCCCGGGTGGCATAGGTCAATCCCGAGGTGTGGCGCAGCAGGTCCTGGACCGTCATCGGGCGGGCCGGTGCCACCATCTCGACCGTGGTCGCACCGCTTGCGTCGGTGCGTTCGACGCCGACCTTCATGCGGCCGATTTCCGGCAGATAGCGCGACACCGGGTCGTCGATCTGCAGACGGCCTTCCTCGACCAGCATCATCAGGGCCACGCTGACGATCGGCTTGGTCATCGAATAGAGGCGGAAGATGGTGTCCTCGGCCATGGCCGAACCGGCGGCCCGGTCGCGCTCGCCGAACGATTCGACATAAGCGATCCGCCCGTGCCGCGCAACGACCAGGAGCGCTCCGGGCAGCACGCCGGAGGCGACATGCTGGCGTGTCACGGCGGCCAATTTGTCGAGCTGGGCCGACGACAGTCCGACTGATTCGGGCGTGGCGGCGCGCGGCAGCACCCAGTCGGCGGTCGGTCGCGTGGCCGGCGAAGTGGCACAACCTGAGGCGAGCAGCAGGGCGGCCGCGAGGCTTCCGAAGCGGATCAGCAGTCGGCTGCCGCCGCGGCAGGGCCGTCGACGTGCTTCGTGGGCGGGCGATGCGTCGAGATGCGGGGCAAGCAGGGGCGAGCGAAACGTTTGCATGGGTGTTCTGCTTCCAAAGTGGCCAGAGGGTGTCGCGACGCGCGGGCCCTGCCGCACCGCTGGAGACGCGCGGATGATGGCATCTTCGCCGCAGACGCGTCGGACCGCGCACGCCCCTGCCGACGCCTTGCACTTGCCGCCCGCCGGCTGCGTCGGGCAAGCTCGCGGATTCCGTCACGAAGGTTCCGACATGACCATCAAACCCGAATCGGTCGGCATGTGCTCGACCCGTCTTGCCCGCATCGACCGGTTTCTGGCCGAGCGCTACATCGACTCCGGCCGTCTGCCCTGCGCCCAGCTCCAGGTGATGCGCGACGGTCAGCTCGTGCACCAGACGGTGCTCGGCAAGGCCTCGCTCGAAACCGGCGCCGCGATGGCCGAAGACACGCTGGTGCGCATCTATTCGATGACCAAGCCGATCACCAGCGTCGCCTTCATGATGCTGGTCGAGCAGGGCAAGGTGGCGCTCGACGACCCGGTGCATCGCTTCATTCCGGAATGGCGCGACCTGGGCGTGTATGTCGCGGGGCTGCCAGGCGCATTCCAGACGCGGCGCACCGATTCGCCGATGCGCATCATCGATCTGCTGCGCCACACCTCCGGTCTCACCTACGGCTTTCAGACCCGCTCGCCGGTCGATGCCGCCTATCGCAAATGCAAGGTCGACCCTTTCGATCAGCACGAGGGGCTGGAGGGCTTCATCACCGAGCTCGGCAAGATGCCGCTGGAGTTCTCGCCAGGCACCGCCTGGAATTACTCGGTGTCCACCGATGTGCTGGGCTATCTGGTCGGCAGGATTTCCGGCGAGCCCTTCGAGGACTTCCTGCGCCGTCACATCTTCGAGCCGCTGGGGATGGTGGACACCGCCTTCCACGTGACGGACGAGAAGGCGGGCCGCTTCGCCGGCTGCTATGCGGCCTCGCCGCAGGGCAAGCTCGTGCCGGTGCCGGGCCGCACGTTCCGTGAGCCGGCCGTCACGCCATCGGGCGGCGGCGGTCTGGTGTCCACGGCCAGCGACTATCTGCGCTTCTGCGAGGCGATGCGTCTGGGCGGTGCATTGGGCGGCGCGCGGCTGCTCGGTCCCAAGACGGTGGCCCTGATGCGCTCGAACCATCTTCCCGGCGGGCGCGACCTGTCCGACCTGTCGATCTCGATGTTCTCGGAGTCGATCTATCAGGGCGTGGGCTTCGGCCTGGGCTTCGCGATGACGACCGATGTCGCCAAGACCCAGATCACCGGATCGGTCGGCGAGTTCTGGTGGGGGGGCGCGGCCTCGACCGCTTTCTGGATCGACCCGGTCGAGGACCTGAGCGTGGTGTTCCTGACCCAGTTCATGCCCTCTAGCCTGTACCCGATCCGGCGCGAACTGCGCACGATGGTCAACGCGGCGGTCATCGAGTCGAAGGCCTGACCGGGGCGTCTGAGTGGCCGGGGCGGCCACTCGTCGCGGCCGCCGGCCGCTCGGCAGGGACGCCGTGGCCGCTCGCTGGACTTGCGCCGGTCAGTGGATTTCTGCCGCCCGGCCGCGGGCGGCCCGCAGCTTCTCGACATTGAACCCCGGCTGGCGGGCCGCTTCGATGATCACGCGCTCGCGGCGCACGATCTGGTCGGCGGCTTCGCGCACCTTGCCGGCCACGTCATGCGGTATCACCACCGCGCCATGCTGATCGGCGTGGATCAGATCGCCATCGGACACGCGCATGCCCGACACGTTGATCGGCCGCGAGAAGTCGACGATGTGCACGTAGGCGTGTGATGGGATCACGCGACCGGCCAGCATCTGGAAACCTGGCGCAATTTCGGGCAGGTCGCGCACGCCGCCATCGGTGATCAGACCGACACAGCCCAGGCCCCAGTGGATTGCGCTGTTCACTTCACCCCAGAAGGCGCCGTAGCCGCGGTTCTGGTCGATGTCCTGGATCACGATCACGCTGGGCTTGGCGCCCTGATCGATGTACGCGTAGTAGGCGTCGGACAGCTCGCGCATCGCGTCGGCGCTCAGGTCGCTCGGGTGGGCGCTGCGGATGGTGGCGGTGCGGGCGATGCCCACCATCGGCTTTTGTTCGGGACGTGTGCAGACCAGCGGCTCGCAGGTGTAGCCGTAGCCCCGGCGCTGCGGCACCAGCAGCTCGAGCGCGTTGCACACCGTCGGGGTGTCCATGGTCTGCAGTTCGGCGATCAGCGAATCGGTCAGTTGGAACATGCTTGCTTCTCCTGGCGTGAGCCTTGGTTCGCGGGAATGGGTTTGATTGGCCTGACCGCGCCATGGTGGAAGTTCAGCCCGCTTTCGTCCAATTTTGTTTTTTCATTTCGAGGCTGCCGGCACCGGATCTGCCGCCCGCCGCGCATTGACAAGTCGCCGCCGCAGGCGCCACCTTGTGAGACGGCGAGGGGGCCGCCACCAACCACACGGGGGCAGAGAATGGACAAGAAAAAGGTCGTTGGCACGGGCGGCGAGGTGCTGATGCATCAGCTGGTCGCGCAGGGCGTGGACTACGCCTTCGTGAACACCGGCAGTGCCGAGGCGGGGTTCTACGATGCCTTTCTGACGGTGCCGGGCGTGCAGCCGATCCTGCTGCTGGCCGAGAACATCGTCGTGTCCGCCGCCGATGGCTATGCGAAGGCCTCCGGCAAGCCGGCCTTCGTCAATGTCCACCTGGCCGCGGGAACCCGCCAGGGCTCGGGCCAGATGCTCAATTCGTACTTCGACGGCACGCCGATGGTGGTGACCGCCGGTTACCGCGAAAACGGCAGCTTCGGTGACCACAACACGCTCGGTGTGGCCAGCGGCTACTCGCAGATGGGCTCGGTCGCCGACGTGAGCAAGAAGCGCTGGGAGGTGCACGACGCCCGCGGTATCGCGCTGGCCACGCGGCGCGCCTTCAAGGAAGCGGCGACGATGCCCACCGGGCCCGTCTATCTGGCCTTTGCCAGTGCCGCCCTGGACGCCAAGGGGGTGGAAGCCACGATCCAGGCCGCCTCGGGGCTCGAATCGGCGCAGGTGCCCGGCGAGGCCACGCTGGCCGCGATCCACGATGCGCTGTGCAACGCCGAGCGCCCGCTGCTGGTGGTCGGACCCGACGTGCGCAGCGCGGGTGCCCAGCGCGAGCTGATCGAGCTGTGCGAGCGCTATGCGCTGCCGGTCGCGGTCGGCTTCTTCGACTACGGCGCGTTTCCGCTGCGCCATCCCAACTACGTCGGGATGATCCAGAACGTGCTCGAAGTGCCCGACGAGGGCTACGACGTCGTGTGCTGCATCGGCTTTCGCCAGAACACGACGGGCAGTGCGCGCGACGAGAAGTTCAAGGACGCGGGCACGATCATCGCCATCGGCCATGACCCTTCGGTGATGGGCAACACCTTCGCAGTCGACCTGGCGGTGGTGGGCGATGTGCGCCACACGCTGAGCGCACTGAACAGCCGCTGGCAGGCGGCCGACGCCGAGCGCCCGCACCTGATCAAGCGCCGCAAGGCACTGGCCGAACAAAGCGCCCGGCGCCACGCCGCCCAGGCCGATCAGGCGCGCCTGCTCGCTTCGAGCAAGCCGATCCATCCGGTGCTGCTGGGCGATGCGATGGCGCGCTGTCTGGCGCCCAACACGCTGCTGGTCTCCGAGAACTTCAATGCGTCCGATCACCTGATGCCCTTCGGCTACGGCGAGGACGAATGGCGGATGGTGCGCACCTGCGGCGGCAGCCTCGGCTATGGACTGGGCGCTGCGGTCGGGGCGCAGCTTGGCGCCCCCGAGCGTCCGGTGGTGCTGAGCATCGGCGACGGCTCGGTGATGTACAGCGCCTCGGGGTTCTGGACGATGGCGCGGTACCAGCTGCCGATCCTCACGATCGTCTGGAACAACCAGCAGTACCAGACGGTGCGGGCGAACTTCGCCACCTGGGGTGGCAACATGAAGTCGCAGAATCGCTATCCCGAGACCTTCCTCGGCGATCCCGCGATCGACTTCGTGATGCTGGCGAAATCCCAGGGGATCGAGGGCATTCACGTGCACGAGCCGGCCGAACTCGATGCGGCGCTGCGCCGCGGTCGTCAGGCGCAGGCGGCCGGGCAGCCCTTCGTGATCGAGGTCCACATCACGAATGTCGGCGCCGGCGCCGATCAGAGCTGGTACATGCCTTACAAGCCGGCGCCCTGAGGCAGCCGGCTGTGCAGGGCAGGCGGTTTCAGTAGCCTTCGTCGAGCAGCGGAAAGGCGCTCAGCACATGCGGGCGCACCACCGCTTCGGCGGGCAGCACGCAGCCGGGCTTCAGCTGATCGATCGAGGACAGGCCCATCAGCGCCAGGTTGGTGCGGATCTCGGTCTCGAGCAGTTCGAGCATGCGCACCACTCCCGCCGCGCCGCCGGCGGCCAGCGCCATGCCCT
>DAONCJ010000227.1:0-6148 GCA_035401985.1 Burkholderiaceae bacterium
ACCAGGTGGCGGATGATCCAGGACTCCCAGGCGCCAAACCTCGCGTGGGCCTGCAGTTCTGCATGGCTGTGCACGGTGCGCGCCAGCACCGAGAAGGCCGCCTTGACGGGTTTGATGAAGGCTGGAAACGTCAGGTGGTCCGGCACGCTCTCGCCATAGCGGGTGGGCAGACGCCTGAAGGGCGGAGTAGCCTCGGGACACACGCGCTGGAGCACCTCACGCGCGTGCAGCTTGTGCTGACAGGCGATCACCGCGCTGACCGGCGTGCCCGGCCAACCCATGCGCTCGGCCAGAAGCGCCGCCGCCAGAGCACCGAACTGCTCATGATTGGAGAGCACCGCGGTCAGCCCCTGGCGCTGCGCCCGGCGGGCCCACAGCGCCACGAATCGCTCGATGTCGAACCAGGCCAGCCGGACGTTGCTCGGAAAGCTGAACAGATCGAACCCGGCACTGACATGCGGCCAGCGCTCGGCCAGTCGCGAAAACGCAATCTGATCCCAGTCGTAATTGAACAGAATCAGCGAGCGCGATCGTTCAGCTTGCAGGGGCATGAAAGGAACCGGATGAAAGACGGGCCGCAGACCGGCGTACCGGACAAGGACAGACGCCGCGGGCTACCGGCGAAGGTCATTCAGCGACCAGTCGTAGTCGAGGAATGTGATCGCCACCTGCCTGCTGCGGATCCTGTCGCGTTCGGCCGGGTTGCCTGACAGCAGATCGGCATAGCGGACCATCACATCTTCCAGTTTTTCGAAACCCAGATGCCCCTGCTCGAAGTCTTCACGGAACCACTTGAAGATCATGCTGACCTGGAGCTTGCCATCGGCAAAGCGATTGCGCGTGCGATCGGACATGAAGCGCTGCATGCCATCGTCGAGCTGCGCGCCCAGCCGCGACGCGGTGAACACCTCGGGCCGCAAGGCCGGACAGCCGATGCTGGCGCAGTTCACCGCAGCATGGACGCGCGGGTCGTTGTAGCGCGGGCGCAGCTGCTCGTGTTCGATCCAGTCCAGATGGCGCGATTCGCCCAGTAACGTAAAGAATCGTTTCTTCCACGGCGACTGAATCAGCGAGCCGAGATCCTTGATGGACTTGAGCTTCGGATAAGCCGAGAGAATCAGTTCGACAGTGAAGCCGTTGTAGGCGTTGATCAGAAAGGCCATCTGCTGTTCGCGGCTCGCCGCCGAGAACAAAGTCGGGCTTACCGCAGACCAGACGCCCAGCACCTTTTGCAGCGCCGCGCGATCGGCGGCAAAGCCGGCATAGTCGACGCGCGACTGCTTGCCGTCCGGCAGCCACTGCACGTGCTTCTTCAGCAGGCCGTCCCAGGCGGCATCGGCCGCGTCGAGTGCGACAGGCGCCTGGCCCGAAGCGGAGCCGATCTGAAACAGCATCGAACCGCACGCCAGGGCTCGCAGGGTGTTTCGGCGTTGCATCCGCATGGGTCCGTCCGTCTCGTTGAAATGGCGGGACGGATTGTAGAAGCAATTGACTGCCGCGGCCCGGGAATGACCGACTAGAGGTTGCGCCGGAACAGCGCGAACAGGCGCTCCCAGTGCCGCTCCGCCGACGCCTTGTGGAAGGCTCGCCGCTGCGGGAATGCAAAGCCGTGCTCCGCTTCCGGGTAGAACTCGATCGAGCCGCGCACGTTGGCAGCTTTCATCAGCGCACCGATCTGCTCGAGCGCTTCGTTGGTGATGTAGTGGTCGTGCTGGGCGCAGGCGAAGTACATCTCGCCCTTGATGCGGTCGGTCAGCAGGTGCGCGGAATCGGGCAGATCGGTGAGCAGGCGTGCCCCGTAGATCGAGGCCGATGCGGCCACCCGTTCAGGAAAGGCCCCCGCCACGCGATAGACGAACCGGCCGCTCATGCAGTATCCGACGATCCCCAGCTTGCCCGGTCGTGCCGCGGGGTCCGTGGTCAGGAAATCGAACATTGCGGCCGTGTCCTGCTCGATCATCGTGTTGGTCAGATGCCGGTTGAGCGTCCACATCAGGTCGCGCTTTTCCGCATAGGCGGGGTCGTTCAGACGGTCGGCGTCGAGATCGACCGAGCGGGCCAGGCGGTAGTAGAGATTGGGCAGCAGCACGTAGTAGCCGACGCTGGCGAGCCGGCGGCACATGTCGGACAGCTCCTCGCGCAGCCCGACCGAGTCCATGTAGTGAATGACCACCGGGTATGGGCCCGGCCCGTCGGGATGGAACACATAGGTGTTCATGTTTCCGTCGCGGGTCTTGATGTCGATGCTGCGTTCCTGCATGGCGGGGCTCCGTGTGGTGGGATGCGGTGGCGATGTCTTGGCGGCGTTGTGGCAGTGTGACGGGCGTCAGCGGCACTAGAACGGCAGTGCGATTTTCTGGGTCCGAAAAAACTGCGATACGGCTGGCGTCCACAGGGGCACGCCGGACTGCGACGGAAACACGCCGTGCCCGCGATTGATCGGAAACGGCGGGATCTGGACGAACTCGCCGCGCCCGCCCGCTGACCGGAAGCTTTCGTACCAGAGCGTCTGCGCCGAAGGGCCAATGTACTCGTCGTTGCGGGCATAGAACCAGAGCACCGGAACCATCACGCGAGGAGCAAGCCCGGCAAACACCTCAGCCACCGCCTGCGGTGCACACGGATCGCCGGGATGCGTGTCGGGACGGCCACCACGCCCGGGGGCAAAGGCAAGCACAGCGACCAGACCTGCCGGCTGCTTCGAGGCGGTATAGATCGACGCGAACCCGCCCGCGCTCTGTCCCGCCAGCAGCCAGCGCCGCGGGTCCAGATCGCGATGGGACTTCGCCCAGGCGATCGTGGCCAGCAGATCGAGCGCCCCACCTTCGCCGGCGCGGCGAAAGTCCGGGGCTGCACAGGTTCCGTAGGAGTCACCGAAGCGCTCGCCGCCGCTGGCGCCGTAACCACGGCGGACCGGCACCACCACCGCGTAACCGCGCCGCACCCATTCGCGAATGGCCGGCATCGGCCGATAACGATCCATCGCCCGGTTGGCCTCGGCCGTGGGAGCCGTACCATGGCTGATCACGATCCAGGGATGCGGTCCGTGGCCGGGAGGCCGAAAGGTCGTGACCACGATGCTCGATCCGGTTGTCGGGACGACGATTCGATGCACTTCCTCGCGCATCGCTTCGTCGACCGCCGACCCCGGCGATGCCAGCCGTCCGCCGGCGCAACCGGTTCCCGCTGCGAGCGCGATCAGGAAGATCACCGCCACCCGCGCACACGCGTTTCCGACAAGTCTGGACATTCTTCGGCTCCCAGAGGCGCGACACCCACGAAGCCAAAGTGTGCACCCGTTGCAGGACATGCGCGACAGGGTCTCCGCGCGGCACCCTGCTCTCCCCGGTTCGGTCATCGACGCGCCACCGCAGGCGGGTCGCTGTCAGGCGCACCACCCCACCAGGGCCGACACCACATCGCTGGCGCCGGGCATCCGCGAGATGTCATCGGCCAGTTCACGAGCGGCCTGGCGCATCGATTCGCCGTTCAGCATCGCTTCCGCCCCGGCCGCAACCGCAGCTTCCGTGCACTGTTCCGGTGTGAGCGCCGCTCCCGCACCCGTGAGTGCCAGTGCCTGCGCATTGCGGAACTGATCGGCCGCCTGGGGCAGCAGGAGCTGAGGCAGACCATGGGCGGCGGCCCCCAGCATCGTTCCCGCGCCGCCATGGGAAACCACCGCGGAGCACAGCGGCAGCAAGGCCTGCTGGTCGACGAACTCGTGGACCAGCACGCTCGATGGCAACGATCCGAGACGCTGCGGGTCGGCCGCCGCACCTGTTGTCACGACCAGCGTGACATCGAGTCGCGCCAGCGCCCGCGTGGCCACCCCGAACGCCGGGCCCTGGTTGAATACCGTGCCGAAACTGAGGTAGATGATCGGCCGGGCACTGCCCGCCAGCAGACGGTCCCACCCTGGCGGCAGGCGTGCAGCGCCCTCGCTCGCAAAGGACGCCGGACTCAAGGCCAGCGAACGCTCCGGCTCATGTGCAGACTGAGCCTGAAGGCGTCGGGGCACGATGTCGATGTACAGGTGACGATAGATTCCGCCATCGTCTGGCGGGAGCTGCCCGGCCGCAGGCCACGCTTTCCTGAACTCCCGCATCGCAGAGCTCAGGTGTCCCGCGGGCGGCCTGAGTCCGTAGCCGTGACAGACGTGCGCCAGATGGCGCGCCTCGCAGATCAGCGGCACCGCAAACGCGGCCGGCTCATGGATCACCAGATCCGGCTTCCATTCATCGGTCAGTCTCCCAAGCGCTTCGACCATTCCAGGCGCAACCAACCCGCCGAACAGGTGCGGAAATGTATGAACGCTGAGCTGCGAGCCGCTCATCGAGGCTACCTCCGGCCAGCGCTCCCGATAAATCCGGCGCGCCGCCGCCATCGACAGGCCGGCGGGCAACAGGTCTGCCCCGGTGCCCGCAAGACTGGGCAGCGCATCGGGCGCGCTGGCCCAGGCCACGCGATGCCCCGCGCGCTGAAAGGCGGTGGCCAGCGGCAGCATCGGTCTTAGATGCCCGAGGCTGCCCGAAGAGCAGAACAGCACCCGCATGTTCACTGCGCGCCGAGCTTGTAGTCGGCAATCAGTCGCGTCCAGGCCGCCTGGTCCTGAGCCACTGTCACAGCCAGCGCCTGAGGCATCTCCGCTTCGGGAATGATTGCCCGGCGCTCCAGCTCCGCGCGCACCTCGGGTTTGGACATCACCGCCGAGAGTTCGCCAGCCAGTCGGTCAACGATCGGCCGGGGCGTCCTGGCCGGCGCGAAGATCGATTGCCAGGTCGGCACCGAGACGCCGGCCACGCCAGCCTCGCCAATCGTCGGGACGTCCGGCATCGCGGCACTGCGCTGGGGCTGCAGGGCAGCCAGCACGCGGATCGCGCCACTCTTCATGTGCGGCTGAGCGAGCGTCACCGGCCCGAACATGACCTGGATGCGGCCTGCCAGAAGGTCCGGCATGGCTTGCATGCCGCCCTTGTAAGGGACCCGGACCATGCGGGTGTCGGTGGCCCTCATGAACTGCGACGCGGCCATCAGCTCACTGAGCGTGGCGGTCGAATAGCTCAGCTTGTCGGGGTTGGCCCGGGCATAGGCCACCAGATCCGCCACCGACCTGACCGGCAGATCCGGATGGACCATCAGACAGAAGCTCAACCGCCCGGCCTTGCCGATCGGCACGAATTCCGACAGCCAGTCGAACGCCGGGGGCCGGGCCTGCAGGGGTCCCGCAAGCAGCGAGCCGGGTGCGAACAGCAGTGTGTGACCGTCCGCGGATGCGGACATGACTTCGCGTGCCCCGATCGCCCCGTCAGCGCCGGGCTTGTTGTCGACGATGACCGGCTGACCCAGCGATTGCGACAGATGCTGCGCCACGATGCGTGCCAGGAGATCTGTCGGGCCGCCACTGGGCAAGGGCACCACGAGGCGCACCGGCTTGCTCGGATAGACGTCCTGGGCATGCGCGGATGCAGTCAATCCGGCGAGGTGGGTCAACGCAATCATGAACGCGGTGATCAGCAATCGCATGGCGAACTCCTTCTGTCTGGGGATGTTGAGAGGGTCGGATGTGGACTGCCTCCAATCTAAAGTGCGGTCAGAGCGTACGAAAGCTCGGCTCCATTCAAGTTCGTTTAAGCTTTTGGCTTAAGTAGGCGGATCAGGCGGGAGACCGTTTCATGGACAAGCTGAGGGCGCTGGAGTACTTCATCGCCGCTGCCGAGGAAGGCAGCTTCTCTGGTGCGGCCCGCCGGCTCGATGTCAGCGTGCCGTCGATCGCCAAGCTCATCGGCTCCCTCGAAAGGGAGTTAGGCTCGCGGCTGATCGACCGTTCTACCCAGGGGCTCAAGCTCACCGCCAATGGAGAGGCTTACCTCGAGGCCTGCGTGCCACTGGTGCGGCAGCTGGCCGATGCGGATCAGCGGGTCGCGGGCTCGACGCAGCATCGCGAGCGAACCCTGGTGGTCGGCGCGCCCGGCTTGGCCACGCGTTTGCTGCTCGTGCCGGCGCTGGCGCAGTTCTGCGCACACCATCCCGGTGTCCAGATAGACCTGCGCGCGATCGACCGGCTCACCCTCACCGACATGCAGGTCCAGGGGCTCGACATCGTGCTGGCGCTCGGCTGGCCCGGCAGTGTCAGTCTGGTTCAGCGTCG
>DAONCJ010000228.1:0-6114 GCA_035401985.1 Burkholderiaceae bacterium
CGGACGCTCGCAACATCCGGCAGGTCCGCAGGGTCCGTCGTGACGACAGCACGCTCCCCCATCCACAACGACTTCGCCTCGGCGTACTCGTCGACGTCGAGCCTGCCGGCGAGGACCAGGTCCCACATGTGGGAGAGCTTCGCCTTGATCGCTTCCTCGTCCACGTCGTCCGTCTCGACGTGTTCGCGTACCCGGGACCGGACGGCGTCCCACTCGTCATCGTCGAGCGAGTCCGCTCGACGATCTCGTCATGCAGCTCGACGTCAGCCACAACCGGCGGTAGCGCGCGAATGCGATGATCGCACAACCGCGATCATCGCGAGACCTGCGGGGCCCATTCGAGGGTGATGGCCTCATCGTCGCGCAACGCCTGCCAACGGGCCAGCATCGTGTTGAGTTCGTCGTCGAACGGGGTGGCCGTGCCGGCGCGCGTCGGCAACACCTCGGTGACCATCCTGTCGGAACTGCCGCCCTTCGACGCCAGCCTGATCGACTGCATCACCCACCTGCACGGCAAGCTCGGCGACGACGGCAACAGCCTGTCGGGAGGCTGACCCCCATGAAGACCGTGACAGCGCAGACCACCTCCGGCGCATTGCGCGGGCAGATCGATGGCAACGGCATGTCGGTCTTCAAGGGCATTCCGTATGCTCAGCCGCCAGTGGCCGAACGGCGGTTCATGGCACCCGCGCCGCCCACGCCCTGGTCGGGCACCCGCGATGCGTTCGAACTCGGTCCGGGCTGCTGGCAGGTGCCCAGCCCGACGCTGCCGGTCGGCCCGTCGATGGACGAGGACTGCCTGTACCTGAACGTCTGGACGCCCTCGGCGACCACCGGCGCCGCCCGGCCCGTGATGGTCTGGCTGCATGGCGGCGCCTTTCATTTCGGGTCCTGCGCCAGCCCGAGCACCGACGGCAGCCGCCTGGCGCGCCGCGGTGACGTGGTGGTGGTCAGTCTCAACCATCGCCTGAACGTGTTCGGCTTTCTGCACCTGCAGGACGCGCTCGGAGACGAAACCGAGTTTGCCGGGCATGCCGGCATGCTCGACATCGTGCAGGCGCTGCGCTGGGTGCGCGAGAACATCGCGTCCTTCGGCGGCGATCCCGATCAGGTCACGGTGTTCGGCGAGTCGGGCGGCGGCCGAAAGGTCAGCGTGCTGATGTCGATGCTGCAGGCCAAGGGACTGTTCCACCGCGCCATCGTGCAGAGCGGCGCCCATCCCCGGCTGGTGCCGCGCACGCTGGCCGACCGGTTCGCACGCGGACTGCTGGCGAACCTGCCGGGCAGCTCGGCCCAGGCGCCCGCCTCCCTGCAGGCACTGCAGGCCATGCCCGCGGCGCAGCTCTTCGAAGCGACGGTGCGCCACATCACGTCCGTGAACGATGCGGCGCTGCCGGCAAGTCCGGGCGCGCGCTGGCTGGTCATGTCGCCGGTGCATGACGGCCTGCATCTGGCTGACCATCCCTTCGATCCCGCGGCGCCCGCCGGTCGCGACGTGCCGCTGCTGATCGGCACGACGAAGGACGAGTCGGCCCTGTTCCTGGCCCGCTCGACCGATCCTGCGCTGATCGACGAGACCGCCATGCGCGAGCGCGTGCAGGCACTGCTCGGTGCGCGGGCCGATGAACTGCTCGCGGCCCACGAGAAGGCACGCCCCGGCGAATCGCCGTGGACCCGCCTGGTGGCGCTCAGCTCTGAGGATCGGCGTTTGCTGTCGATCGAGACGGCGGAACAGAAGCTGCGCCAGGGCGGCGCGCCCGTCTACATGTACTGGTTCACCTGGGAGACCGACGTGCCCTGGCTGATGTCGGCACACACCCTCGAGATTCCATTCGTGTTCGACACGGTGGATGCGTCGCCAATCACCGGTTCGAACCCGCATCGGCAGGCGCTGGCCGACCAGTTGTGCGACACCTGGGTGGCCTTTGCCCGCACCGGGCGGCCGGTCCATGACGGGCTGCCGTACTGGCCCGCCTACCAGCTGCCCGAGCGCAGCACGATGGTGCTCGACCTGCCCCTGCGTCTGGTCCAGGATCCGCGCGGCGACGAGCGCCGCGCCTGGACCGGCAGCGTGCCGATGCCCTGGGAACCCGGCGCCAGCGTCGGCGCCGTCTGAACGCAGCGCGCTACAAGCCCGCCAGGAACTCGAGCAGCAGCCGGTTGACCTCGACGGGGTTTTCCTGCTGCACCCAGTGTCCGGGGCCGTCGATGATGTGACAGCCGCGGATGCCGGGCAGCGTGCGCGGGAAGGCTTCGATCTGCTGCATCGACGCCGGAAAGCGCAGCACGCCGTCGCGGCTGCCCGCAATGAACATCGACGGCTGGTTGATGGTTCGACCGTGCCACGGGGCCATCAGGCGCCAGTTGCGGGTGAGGTTGCGGTACCAGTTGAGTCCGCCCCGAAATCCGGCCCGGGAGAACTCGCCCGCGAACCAGTCGAGATCGGCCTCGCTCAGCCAGGACGGCAGGCTGACTGGATCGACGGTGTTGGTCAGGAAGCCGCCCCCTTCGGGCAGGACCGCGAAGCCCTTGCCCTTCTGGTCCATGTCGCCGCTGGCGGTGTAGTAGATGCGCCGCAACGATGTGCGCACATCCTGCTCGAACTCGGCCTCGGCCACGCCCGGCGTCTGGAAGTACTGCATGTAGAAGCGGGTGATGCCCATCTTGTGCAGCGCCGACAGCAGGTCGATGCCGCCGCGCGGCGCCCAGGGCACGCTCATGCCGACCACCGCACGGAACAGATCCGGACGCAGCAGCGCGCAATGCCAGGCGATCGGCGCGCCCCAGTCGTGACCGACGACCACCGCCTCGGTCGCGCCCAGTTCCTTCACCAGCGCCACCATGTCGCCGACCATGTCGAGCACCGTGAAGTGCTCGACATCTGCCGGCGAATCGGTGCCGCCATAGCCGCGCATGTCGGGCGCCACGCAGCGGTAGCCGGCCGCCGAGGCGGCCAGCATCTGATGGCGCCACGAATACCAGCTCTCCGGCCAGCCATGACAGAACAGAACCAGGGGCCCGGATCCGCACTCGGCGTAGCGCTGGGTGATCCCGTTGGCGGTGACCGTCTTCAAGACGATGCCCGCGACCGGAGAGTCGGCCATCACGCGGCCACCGACAGGATGACCTTGCCGAAGTGCTTGTTCTGCTTCATGTGGGCAAGCGCTGCCAGCGCCTCGTCGAGCTTGAAGACCTTGTCGATCGGCAGATTCAGCTGACCGCTCGCGATGGCCGGCCCGAGGTCGGCCTGCATGCGCGAATTGATCTCGCGCACTTCCTCGAGCGAGCGGGTCCGGAAGGTGACGCCGATGTAGCTGATGCGGCGCAGCGCATGCAGGTCGAAATCGAATTCGTCCTTCATGCCGCCGAGTCGCCCGACGTTGACGATCCGGCCCAGCACGCGCGTGGCCTGCATGTTCTGGTTGGCCACGCCGCCGGACACCTGATCGACGATCAGGTCGACGCCGCGCCCGCCGGTCGCCTCGAGCACCTGGGCGACCCAGGCCGGATCACGGGAATCGATCGCCAGCGTCGCGCCGAATTCGGTCAGGCGCGCGCGCCGGCCTGCATCGGTCGACGAGCCGACGATCACCGCCGCACCGCAATGGCGGGCGATCTGCATCGCCATCAGGCCCACGCCGGAGCTGGCGCCCTGGATCAGCACCGACCCGCCCCGCGCCAGCTGACCGTGGGTGATCACCGCGTCGTGCATCGTCTGCAGCGCGACCGGCAGCGTCGCGGCCTGCTCGAAGGACATCGAGGCCGAGGGAATGCGGGTGACGCGGCCGAAATCGGCCACGGTGTATTCGGCGAATGCCGATCCGCCGGACCCCATCACCCGGTCGCCCGCCTTCAGGCCCGTGGGCACCTGAGCGCCGCATTCGACCACCACACCGGCCCACTCCATGCCGACGATCGTGCCGGCACCGCCCACGGTGCCATGGCGATGGCCAGCGGCCACGGCCAGATCGGCTCGGTTCAGCCCGCAGGCATGCACCTTGACGAGCACTTCGGTGGGCTTGGGCGCGGGCATCGGCGCCTCGGTGACCGCGGGGCCCTGGGCTCCGACAACGACTGCTTTCATGAACTGTCTCCTGGATTGAAATGGAAAGGGGCGCACTGCGCTTCGCCGGCGCGGCCTCGTCTGAACGACGCGGTCCGCACAGGCTGAATTCAGCGGCCGGTGAATACGGGCTTGCGCTTCTCGACGAAGGCGTTGGCCGCCTCGCGATGGTCTTCGGTGAATGCGCAGCGCACGTGCCGCTCGGCCTCGCGGTCGAGCGAATGCGCCAGCGAGCCAGTCTGCGCGTCGTTGAGGTTCTGCTTGATGTAGCCCAGCGTGATGCGCGGGCCGTCGGCCAGTTGGCGGGCCAGCGCCTGTGCGGTGGCGTCGACCGCATCGTCGTCGACCACCTGGGTGACCAGGCCGATGTCCAGCGCCTGCTGTGCGGTGAGCACCGGCGAGGTCAGGTACAGCTCGCGCGCCTTGGCGGTGCCCACCAGCTGGGTGAGAAACCAGCTGCCGCCGAAATCGCCCGACAGGCCGACCTTCGCGAACGCCGTGGTCAGCTTGGCCGAGCGCCCGACGATCCGGAAATCGCAG
This sequence comes from Burkholderiaceae bacterium, assembly GCA_035401985.1. Lineage (GTDB taxonomy): Bacteria > Pseudomonadota > Gammaproteobacteria > Burkholderiales > Burkholderiaceae_E > Quisquiliibacterium. Next base: position 4,604 of record DAONCJ010000228.1, read on the forward strand.
GCCATCGCCAGCGACAGGCCGGCGCCCGCGGCTGCGCCGCTGATCGCGGCGACCGAGGGCCGGTTGGAGTCGTGAATCAGTCGCACGACTTCCATCCGTCCTCGCAGCGCTTCGGCCCGGCGCTCGTAGGTGAGTTCTGCGCCGCTGCCTTCGGCCATGCCCTTGACGTCGCCGCCGACGCAGAAGGTGCCGCCCTCGCCCCGCAGCACGATCGCCCCGACGGACGGATCGGACACCGCGCGCGCCGCCGCGGCGACCAGCGCATTGAGCAGTTCGCTGTTCATGGCGTTGCGCCGCTCGGGGCGGTTCAGGCTGATCGTGCAGACGCCCGAGTCAACGGTCTGGGTCACGACATCGGTCATGGCGATGCTCCTGAGGCAGAGGGTGGATGAGGCCGCGGGCGAATGGCGCTCAGCGCGCAGCCGGGGCCAGTGGCGGCAGATGCAGACAGGCGATCCCGTGCTCGTCGCCGGGCACCAGCGGATAGCGCATCAGCACCTGGGGGTCATGGCCCGGGATGACGTGGTCCGCGGATTCGGCCTCGGCATGCAGCCGGCGATGCCCGTCGAGCATGTCGGCCACGTTGTAGACGATCGGGAATGGACGGCCGGTTTCCATGTTCTCGTAGTAATGGCTGGCGTCGGAGGCCAGCACGACCTGGCCGCGCGCCGACTTGACCTTGACCGACTGCAGTCCCTGCGTGTGCCCGCCGATCAGCATCAGCTTCACGCCGGGCGCGATGACGGCATCGCCGTCATGAAACACGACCCGGTCGGCGTACACATGGCGGATCAGATCGGTGACGTCCTGGACCGAATAGGCATGGCGCATGGTCGCGTGACACATGCAGCGCCCGGTGGCGTAATCGACCTCGGCATCCTGGATGTGGAAGCGCGCATTGGGCAGCTTGCCCAGATTGCCGGCGTGGTCCCAGTGCAGATGGGTGATCACCACATCGGTGATGTCCTCGGGCGCCACACCCAGCGCCGACAGCGCCGCAATCGGGCAGCGCCGCAGGCGCCGCTCGCGCGAGCGGGCCGATTCCTCGCCAAAGCCGGTGTCGACCAGGATCAGGCGGCCCGGCGCACGCAGCAGCCAGACAAAGAAATCCAGCGGCATCGGACCATCGTGCTCGTCGCGCACGATGAAGTTCTGGCTGCGCAGCCGGTCGGTGCTGGCATAGCGCAGCGCGTAGATTTCCCAGTCGGGTGTGGCGGCGTCGTTCATCGAGGGTCTCCTGGCGGCCAGTGTAGTGGCCGCCGCCCAACTGTCCAACGGGGGCGTCCCGATGCGTTCCGAATCAGTCGAGCGCCGTGCCCGTGCGCTTGACCACATCGGCCCAGCGGCGGATTTCCTCGGCGACGAAGGCGCGGAACTTGTCCTCGCTCAGCCCGGTCAGCGTCTGGCTGCCGATCTTCTCGAACTGCCCGACCACGGCCGGGTCGGCCAGCGCATCGCGCATGGCATTGGAGAGCTTGCGGATCACATCGGGCGGCGTGCCGGCCGGCACG
>DAONCJ010000229.1:0-2140 GCA_035401985.1 Burkholderiaceae bacterium
TGGCACCGCCCAGTGCGATGAGCACCGGGTCGTTGGCGTGCCGAGGCGAGGTAATAGGCATACCCGCATGGTGGGTATATGATGCCAATCACACCACGGACGATCTTCCACATTTCCACCCGACATTCAGCAGTGGGCCTGTGAGAAAGACACCCCGCACCAGACCGGCTTCTTCATGAGCATTGACATGAGCACACGCCTGCGCGAACTGGCCGAGCCACTGGTCTCGCTCTCGCTGTGGCACCTGCATCCCACCACGCGCGACCTGCTGCGACGCAACGCCCTGTCCGTCAACGCCTATCCCACGGAAGTGGGAGGGCTGGTGTTTGTCGGATCGCCGCGGCAGCGCATCCCCGTGGAGGGCGACCTTGATTTGCTCACGCAGTTGGCTGAGCAGTCCGGCATTGCCTGGCTCCTATTCGATGTCGAGGGCCCAGCCGTGGACGGTCTCCCGGTCTTCCTGCCCAGTGAGGCCGATTCCTGACCCACAGCCGGCATAGCGAGTGAAAGAGATCGCAAGTGAAGCGGCAGATCCCGCCTTCAGCCGGTGCGGCCATCGCGAACGCGGTACACCACGCAAATGGGTCCCGCCACCGGACCTTACCGCTGAACGACTCGTAGACGGTTCAGCGGACATGAGCGGTGCTGCGCAGCTCAGACCACCTCCGCATTCACCTCCATCGATCTCCTTCAGGTAGGACGCTGTGGGACTGCATAGGACGCGTCGACGGTTCCGATTTCGGGCTGATGGCGAAATCCCCCCCAAAAAGGCCTCATTGCGTCGGGACTCGTGGGACGTGCATCTCTAACCTTCGTGCATGCGCTCATGAGCGTGTTCATTGCATCCCAGGACACGAGGACCGACTTCATGCTGACTGCCATGCCGAACACCCATTTTCCAGGCCACTCGCATGCGGGTGGCCCCGACACCAGCGACGTGGTCGAGACCCGGCTCTGGATGGAGGAGCACAACTGGCTGTACGGGCTGCTACGCAGCAGCGACAACGTGGCGCCGACCTTCCGCATCCCCGACCTGCTCAGCGCCTGCGTGGCGATCATCTTCAGCCGTGACGATGCGGCAGAGCGCATCTTCGGCTTCCTGGGTACGGCGCTGGTCATGCGATCGCCGACGACGCCGCGCCGACGGGAGTCTCTGTGGCGGCCGCAGTACGAGCTGCTGCATGACCTTCAGTGTTCGCCGGCGAACCGGCACCCGAACCCCAAGTTCCAGCTCGATCAGTTGACCACCTCCTGTGTCGCACTGTGTCAGCAGGAGGACGAGTCGGGCGCAGCCGTGCTACGCCAGGCCCGCCACAACATGGTGGAGCGCCACTCGGCCGCACAAGGCCATCGGCAGCGGCGATAGCGCTCCTATAGACCCGCGGCGCGCAGCCGCGCACCCGCACCGACCTCGTCGGGCCCGCGCCCGACCCACCCGCATCACCCGCTCTAGACCCTGACCGGCTCGCCGGTCCCTACCCCGTCGCCGCCTAGCGCCCTTGCTGGGCCTGGCTGGTTCTGAACACCTTGGGGGTCTTCGATGCGTCTGGCTTTCCTCTTCGTGCTCGCCGCGTTCTTGAGCGCGCCAGTCCTGGCCGCGCCGTGCTGGGACACGGCCGCGCAACGCTACGGCGTCGCGCCTGAGTTGCTGTACGCCGTCGCCCGCACCGAATCCAGCCTCAATCCGAAGGCCGTCAACCGGTCGCACGAGAAGCGCACCGGCAGCTATGACATCGGCCTGATGCAGATCAACAGCCGGCACCTGCCCAAGCTCGCCGGCTTCGGGATTCGCGAGGCAGACCTGTACGACGCCTGCATCAACCTGCAGGTCGGCGCCTGGCTGTTGGCCGACAGCTTCGCCCGCCACGGCGTCAGCTGGAACGCAGTGGGAGCCTACAACGCGGCGTGCAGCCAGCTCAAGGGCGATGCATGCACGCAGGCGCGTGCCACCTCCGCCTGGAAGGTGTACCGGCACTTGCCGTCGGCATCGCCCAAGGCGGCTGCCCGCCCAGCACCATCGGCGCCCCCTGTCGCAACGGCCCGGCAGGCGCTGCGAGTGAGGGTGGCGCCGTGACACGGCACAAGCCTACCGCACGCTGGCGATCGAGCAGCGCCCTTGCGTGCCTGGCCATCGGTGCAT
>DAONCJ010000229.1:2150-6103 GCA_035401985.1 Burkholderiaceae bacterium
ACCTCCGCCGCCTCCGCCGAATCCCGCAATGGCACCGGCGGCCATTGAACCGGCGCGCTTGGCCCAGCACGGCCACGGCCGTCAGGCCGCGTTCCAGCTGTGCCAGGGAGTGGCCTGCCCCCAGCGCACGCCCAAGACCATGACGACGGGACCGGATACCGGCGCCTCTCCCCCGCCGCCCATCGCGCGGATGGAGCACGTCGCGCCTGCAGCGGTTCGGGATGCCGCCAGCGAAGGCGAGCGAGCCACCGCGGCCTCGAGCGCCCCGGCACGCCCGGCGCAAGCCGCCCCGAATGCGTCCGAGCTCCAACAGTTGTCCGTTCACTTCCCCTTCGCAAGCGCGCACCTGAGTGCGGCCGCACGACTTGCACTGCGCGAGGTTGCTCCTCAGCTGGCACGGGCACAGGACATCTCCTTGCACGGGCGCACGGACAGCACAGGTCCCGCCGCCGCGAACGATTCCCTGGCGCAGGCCCGCGCACAGGCCGTACTGCGCGAACTTGTGGCCCTCGCCCCTGGCATTGCTTCGCGCGTGCGGGTCGAAGCGCAAGGGGCGTGCTGCTTCATCGAATCCAACGACGGCCCGGCAGGACGAGCTCGCAACCGCCGGGTCGAGATCCGCTACTGGCTCGACGTTGATGACCCGCCCTGATCGACCACGGACGCATTCACCCGCCGCGGCCGTGGCGCTTCATCGCCACCGAGTCCACCCGCTTCCAACCCGACGAACACACCAGCAACGCCACCCGATCCATCACCTGCAACCGGTCTTCCTTTTTCCCTTGCTGGAGATTTCACATGAGCACTGCTGTCCTGTCCACGCCCACCCCGGCCTCGCTGCGTTCGCCCGCACGCAAGCTCGCCGGCTTTTTCTGCCTTCTCGTCATCGCCTTCGTCGGCCTGGCACTCGCCTTCCCGAGCCACGCGCTGGACCTCGTGGCCTTCACCGGCATCACGGGTCCGCTCACGTCCGCGCTCACCCAGATCGCGGACCTCGGTCCGGGCATCAAGGCCCTGGTGGGCTTCGTCGGCTTCGTCGTCGCGCTGATCTCGCTGTCCGCGCTGCGCAACTTCGGGCCGGTGCTCTTTTACGTCGGCCTGGCCATCTTCGCAGCGGTGGGCCTCGTGATCGCCGGCGCGATCATGGGCGCGGTCGTCTGAGCCCCGGCGCGTCGATATCCCGGAGGCCCACATGCAAGCGGACACCTACATCCCGCGGCGTCTCGACGACAGCTGGAAGATCGGTTTCTGGGATGTCGACGTCGCCGCCCCCATCCTGCTCGCGTTCTTCATCGGCTATCTGTCCTCGAGCCAGCTGGCATTCGCCGTTTGCATGGGCGCAGGCATCGCCGTCTCGCGCTGGATCTCGCGCCTGAAGGCCGACAAGCACCCCGCCTTCGCGATCCACTGGCTCTACTGGCATCTGCCGACGAACCCAGTGACGTCGATGCGTGCGACGCCGCCCTCGCACATCCGCCGGATGGTGGGTTGATCGGAGCACCGCCATGGACTTCGATCGACTCAGCGGCGACCTCAAAGACTTGCGCCGCCGCAACCGGGGCCTGGGACTCGCGGTCGGCGCGCTCGCCGCCGGCCTGTTCCTCGCGCTGATCGTCATCCTCAACCTGCTCGGGACGGTACGCACTGTCGTCGTTCCCCCGACGCTGAACAAGACCTTCTGGGTCAGCGGCGACAAGGCCTCGACCGAGTACCTCGAGCAGATGGGCAGCTTCGTGGCGTGGCTGATCCTGGACGTCACGCCCAGCACGATCGACTGGAAGAAGGACATCCTCCTCGGCTACGTCGACCCTGCGCAGTACGGTGCGCTCAAGACCCGTCAGGAAGTCGAGGCCGAACGCCTCAAGCGCATCAACGCAGTCACGGCCTTCGCGCCGCAACAGCTCGTCGCCAGCGAGGACACCCAGTCGCTGGTGGTGCGGGGCCGGCTGCGCACCCTCGTCAACGGCTTCGAGACCGCCAACGACCTCAAGGCCTATCGCATCGAGTTCGGCCACGCCGGCGCTCGCATGCACGTCCTCGCATTCAAGGAGGTCCCCTATGCGGCGAAATGAACTCGCCTTCGGGGGGCGGCGCGATGCCGACACCCCGTGCACCATGCTGCGCCCCGTCTCCCTCCGACCGCTCTCGCCGATTGCGCAGCTGCCCGGCGCTCAAGCGCCGTCGCGCCGGTGGAAGCACCTGCCGCCAGCAGCGCGCCGGATCCTGGCGGTGACTGCGCTCTCCCTCGGCCTGCAGGCCCACGCGCTGCAGGTGCTCGAAGCCAGCGATGGTGTGGCCGTCGAGGCGATCGTCTCGCAAAAGGAGCCGACGCGCATCCGGATCGAAGGTTCGCCGATCACCGACGTGTTCGGCAACATCCATTCGAGCCAGTGCGGTGCATCGCCGTTGCCCGCCCCCGCGTCGCCGGGGGTTCCGTCCAGCACACCTGGCCTGGCATCGCCAACCGCGCTGTCTTCATCGGCGGTCAATCCCGCCGGCGACGTCATCGTGGAGTGCGACAGGGACAAGGGTGAGGTCTACATCCGGCCGGTCGGCGATGCGACCCGCCCGATCAACCTGTTCGTCTCGTCGGCCACTGCGACCTACACGCTCTTGCTGCGGCGCTCCGACACGCCGGCCGACACCATCGTCATCCGGGACAAGACGCCCCAGGCACTGCGCCTGCCCGTCGCCGAGGCCGTCCCCGCGGGCCCAGCGCCGAACCACGTGCGCACGATGAAGGCCTTGCTGGTGGCCATGGCCTCGGACCGTGTGCCACCGGACGTCAAGGTCGAAGAGACCTCGCGCCCCATCCAGCTCTGGGCCGAGTCCCGTTTCACGCTGCTGCGCAAGTACGAGGGGCGCGGCTTCGTCGGCGAGAAGTACGCGTTGCAGAACATCAGCACCGCGCCGATGGTGCTCGCGGAGCAGGAGTTCGATCGCCCGGACAGCCGCGCAGGTGGAGAGGTCGCCGGCATCGCCATCGAGAACCACAACCTGCGCCCGGGTGAGAGCACCAGCATCTACGTGATTCGCCGGGGAGGTGCGCGATGAGCACACCGTCCACACCTCCCGGCGCGGGACGCCCCCCTGGCTACGCCGTGCGCGGCACGCTGGACCGGCTCTCGCCGCGCCAGCGACAGTACGCGTTGCTCGCCGCCATCCTGGGCGGCGGCATCGGCCTGCTATGGCTGGTCTTCAGCGTCTCGGCCCCGAGCACGCAACCACACAATGGTCGCGCCGCCCAGGCGCAGCCCGGCGACGTGACGAACATCGGGGTGATGCCGCCCGGCGGCCAGGTCAACCCGGTCGATCAATGGGTCGGCACGGCGGGCCGCAAGCTTGCGCAGTACGAGACCGAGCGCGAGGAGCAGGGCCGGCTCAACAAGGACCGGCAGGCCTTCGAGTCCCGCACGATGCAGCGCTTCGCGGAGCTTGAGCAACGGCTGACCTCGAGCCAGCAGGCCCCGGCGCCCACTCCCCCGCCGACGCCGCCGGCCCCGACGCCCGCGCCCGTGAGCCCGACGGCCATGCCACCTGCGACCGGGTTGCCTCCCGCGCCGCCCTCGGGGCCCGGTGCGATGCCCGCCGGACCGCCCACATTCCAGCCGCCGGCGCAACTGGCGCCTCCGGCTCCACCCGCGCCCGTGATCTCGCGCGTGACACTCGCGGATCGCTCGCGTCCGTCTGCCGCTGCCGGCCACGACGGCAATTCCCGCGCCGACGGCTCCCCCACGTCATCCGCCGCACCGAAGACGGTTTCCACCTTCCTCCCGGTGAGCTTCACGCGAGGAGTACTCCTCGGCGGTTTGGATGCCCCCACGGGTGGTCAGTCCCAGTCCAATCCGCACCCGGTGCTGATCCGCCTCTCGGACAACAGCGTGCTGCCCAACCAGTTCCGCGGCGAGTACCGGGAGTGCTTCGTGATCGCCGCGGGCTACGGCGACATCAGT
>DAONCJ010000230.1:0-6093 GCA_035401985.1 Burkholderiaceae bacterium
CCTGCAGACGCGCACCGCCACTGCCGGGCACCACGCGGCCCACCCCGTCCGCCACTCGAAGACTGCCGTCGGACTCGTGGCACTCGTTGTGAACTCCGAGCCTGCCTCCGCGCAGCGCGTAGATGGCGCGTGGCCGCCCCCTGCACGCACGCTCGTAGGACACGGGCAGACGTGCCTGCTCGTGCCAGATGCCCGCATACCGGACGAGGTCCAGATGCGGCACGGTTGGCGGGTCGTCGCGTTCATGCGCCTCAGGGTGGCTCGAGCGCGCCATCAGGCGTTCGAGCACGGGACCGGCAAGACCGAGCACCGTTGCGGCTGTCGCAGGACTCACCTTGCCACGCCAGCGCGCAGGCAGCATGGGCCACGCCATGGTCACCAGGCCGATCAGATGCGTCACCCCGCTCGGCCGGTGCGACGATGCCTGCGCGGCCGCAGGTTGGCTTCTGGCTCGCCCGCCGCGACGCAGCCCCCAGTAGAGGCCCGCGCCCGCCAGTGCGACGCCGGCGCCCTTGATCAGCAGCGCTCGCGGAGCAGCAGCGTCAGTGACTCGCTTGCCGAGGTGGCGGACCTGGTCGAGCAGCCGCTGCTCTCGGGCAATCAGCCGCTGCTCGACGATGCTGATGCGCGTATCGAGGTCGAGGTCCTCCGAGGGGTCAGCGTCCACAGCCGTCTGCATCGGCGGCCGTGATGAAGGCTGGGCAGCCATCGCGTATCAGCGCGACAGACGGGCGATCACCATGCCCACCGCCAGCGCGACCCCGACGGCGGCCAGCGGATTGTCGCGAACCGTGGTGCGCAGGTTCTCGATCCACTCGTCGGTCATCTCCCGGATCTGATCCGCGCGCTCGTCGAGCGCCTCGGTCGCGGTGGCGACCTGGTCGCGCAGTCGCTCGACATGGGGAGTCATCTGCTCGGCCAGCCGGTCGATCGTCTGATGCGCGCCCTGGGTGATGTTCTGCACCATCTCCGGGTTGCTGCCCGAACCGCTGCCCGTGCCCGACGAACCGGAGAAGCCGGCGTCCGAAGTGGAACCGGAGCTGCCCATGCCGCTCGAACTGGTGGTGCCGGTTGATCCCCGCGACCCTCCCTGCATGCCGAGGCTGGTCTGGGGAGTGTTCGACGAAGTGACAGTGGCCATTGCGGTCTCCTGAGGATGATTGATGGCGAAAGAGAACAGCGACAGGCAAGCGGTGTGCCGCGAGCCGCGGCCGGCTACACCGCGCCCACGCTGCCCGTGACCGGCAGGACCACGCCGGTGATGTAGCTGGCACAGGCCGGCGAGGCCAGGAACACATAAGCCGGCGCAAGCTCCTCGGGCTGGGCGGCACGCTCCAGATCGGCCTGCTGACCGAAATCGCTGACCTTGTCGGCCTGCAGATCGGACGGGTTCAGCGGCGTCCACACCGGCCCGGGCGCGACCGCATTGACGCGGATGCCACGCTCCAGCAGGTTGCTCGCGAGCGACTTGGTCCAGGCATGAATGGCGCCCTTGCTGGAGGCATAGTCGAGCAGGCGTGCGCTGCCCTTCAATCCGGTGACCGAGCCGGTGTTGATGATCGAGGCCCCGCGCCGCAGATGAGGCAGCGCGGCCCGGGCCATCCGGAAATAGCCGCCCAGATTCGTGTCGAGCGTTTTCATCAGCCGCTCGTCGTCGATCGCCTCCAGGCCCTCGGCGTGCTCCTGAAACGCGGCGTTGTTGACCAGCACCTCGAGGTGGCCGAATTCATAGACGGTCTGCTGGACCGCACTGCGGCACCATGCGTCATCGCGGACATCGCCCTTGAGCAGCAATGCACGCTGCCCTTCCGCACGCACATGGTCGGCCGTCTCGCGAGCGTCGTCGTCGCTGCTGTGATACGCGATCGCCACATCGGCCCCTTCGCGCGCGAACAGGACGGCCACGGCACGTCCGATGCCGGAGTCGGCTCCGGTGATCAGGGCGGCGAAACCAGCGAGCTTGCCGCTGCCCTTGTAGGCCGGCGCCTCGAAGCGCGGCCGGGGCTCCAGCTCCGATTCACGCCCGGTGCCTTCCTGATGCTGCGGCGGCTGACCGCTGGGGTAATCCTGCAGTTGTGCCTGCAGAGGATCGGTCGGGCGATCCTGCGGCAAGTCTTTCGTGGCGGTCCTGGACATCGGTGTCGCTCCTCTGGGATGGGGTCGGCGGGGGCTGCGCAAAAGCCCGTGAACCGGCGCTGGGCACACGCCATGCCCGCCTTGGCCACGGGCACCGGTCTTGCCTTGAGGGGACTCCCACGACCATTCCGACTCATTCCGCCATGCCCGACATTCGCGCCCTTCCCCATCCCCCGACCCTTCGCTCCACAGCGGGCCCGGGGTTCGACACTCTGGTGGTTGGCGCCGGATTCAGCGGCTGTGTGCTTGCCGAGCGCCTGGCCTCCCAGAACGGCCAGCGGGTGCTGGTGCTGGACAAGCGCAATCACATCGGCGGCAACGCCTACGATCGTCATGACGATGCGGGAGTGCTGGTGCATCCCTACGGCCCGCACATCTTCCACACCAACTCCGCGGACGTCGTCGCCTATCTGTCGCAGTTCACCGCATGGCGCCCGTATCAGCACCGCGTCCGGGCCAGCGTCGATGGCCAGATGCTGCCGATGCCGATCAACCTCGACACGGTCAACCAGCTCTATGGCCTGAGCCTCACGGCGTTCGAGATGGAGGGCTTCCTTGCGTCGGTCGCCGAGAAGACCGAGCCGGTCCTGACGTCCGAGGACGTGGTGGTCAATCGCGTCGGACGCGAGCTTTACAACAAGTTCTTCCGCGGCTATACCCGCAAGCAATGGGGTCTGGACCCGTCGGAACTCGATGCCAGCGTGACGGCCCGGGTGCCGACACGCACAAACCGCGACGACCGGTATTTCACCGACACCTACCAGCAGATGCCGCTGCACGGCTACACGCGGATGTTCGAGCGCATGCTGTCGCATCCGCGAATCCAGGTGATGCTGAACACCGACTACCGCGACGTCGTCGGACTGCTGCCGTGGCGGCACATGGTCTACACCGGGCCGATCGACACCTTCTTCGACCACCGCTATGGTCGGCTGCCTTATCGCAGCCTGGACTTCGATCACGTCACCGTGCAGCCCGCCACGCCGGGCGGGCTTGTCATGCCGGTGGGCACCGTGAACCACCCCAACGATCATGCGTACACCCGGGTGACGGAATTCCGCCACCTCACGGGGCAGGCGCATGCCGCGACCTCGCTGGTCTACGAGTACCCGCGCGCCGATGGCGATCCCTACTATCCCGTGCCGCGCGCCGAGAACGCGGCGCTGTACAAGCGCTACGAGGCCGACGCCGACCAGTGCCCGCACGTGACCTTCGTCGGTCGTCTGGCCAGCTACAAGTACTACAACATGGACCAGGTCGTGGCGCAGGCACTGGCCACGCACAAGCGAATGACCGCGACCCTGCTCGCGGGATCGGCGCCGGCTGAGCGGGTCGACGCGCCGGCGCTCGTCTGACGCGACGGCGAGGGCCCTCGAAGGGCCGCAGGGAACGGGCGCCGACCGCTCAGCCGGCCGCCTGCTGAGGCCAGGGTCGCAGTGCCTGCGGGATCCGCATGTCGCGTGGGGGAGTGAAGTCGTTGCGCGCCGCTCCGCGCATCTCGACCGCGGGCAGCGGCCACCCGCTGCGGGCGCTGTAGTCGACGGGAGGGCGGGCCGGACCGGCACTCAATGCGCGCGCACAGGCCACATCGAGCACGGTGATGCCCGCGACGGCGCCCAGCGCGACGGCTGTGCCGGTGCGATCGCCGCGCGCCTGGAAGGCGGTGGCAAGCGCCGCGGCGTCGACCGCATCCCCCGCCACCCGGCCCCAGAGCCAGGGCCCGGGCTGGCGGCTGCGCAGCAGACCCAGGCCGTTGATCACCTCGCGCACCCCGAAGGCGGCGATCAGCGCGGTGTGCCCCGGCAGTCCCACGGCGCGGGACACACGCCGTGCAGCGACCAGTTCGACCAGCCCCAGGCCGATGCTGAACCAGCCGAGGCCGCGGGCCAGCGTGCGCGCCTGGCGCGGAGAGGGAAAGGCGTTCTGTGACATGGTGCAGTCTCCAGGTGAATGGGTGTCAGGGCTTGAGGACGACTTTGACGCAGCCATCCAGCTTGTCGCGGAAGGTCTCGTACATCTCGGGCCCCTGCTCCAGCGGGGCGCTGTGGGTGACGACAAAGGAGGGATCGATCTGCCCCTCTTCAATGCGGCGCAGCAGGTCCGCGGTCCAGCGGGCGACGTGCGTCTGACCGGTGCGCACCGTCAGCCCCTTGTTCATCAGCGCGCCCAGCGGCAGCTTGTCGACGACCCCGCCATACACACCGGGAATCGACAGCACCCCGCCGGGGCGGCAGACGTAGATCATTTCGCGCAGCACATGCGGACGATCGGTGCCCAGCATCACCGCCTGCTTGGCCCGGTCGACCATCGAGTCGACAGAGCGGGTCGCGTGCGCTTCCATGCCGACGGCATCGATGCATTTCTCCGGGCCCTTGCCGTTCGTCAATTCGGCGAGACGGTCGAGCACGCTTTCGTTGTCGAAATTGATCGTGACGGCGCCGCCCGCACGCGCCATCGCCAGACGCTCGGGAACGTTGTCGATGCAGATCACCTGCCGCGCGCCGAGCAGCACGGCGCTGCGGATCGCGAACTGCCCCACCGGTCCGGCGCCCCACACCGCGAGGGTATCCGTCAGCTCGATGTCGCAGGCGACCGCCGCCTGCCAGCCCGTCGGGAAGATGTCGCCAAGGAACAGCACCTGTTCGTCGCTGAGGCTGTCAGGCACCTTTACCGGGCCGGTGTCGGCGAAGGGCACGCGAACACACTCGGCCTGGCCACCGGGGTAGCCGCCTGTGAGGTGCGTGTAACCGAACAGACCGGCCGTGCTGTGGCCGAACGCCTTGGCTGCCAGGTCCTTGTTGCGGTTGCTCCGTTCGCAGACCGAGAAATTGCCGCGCCGGCATTGCTCGCATTCGCCGCAGGTGATCGTGAAGGGAACCACGACCCGGTCGCCGACCTTCAGCGCCTTGTTTCCGGGCCCGACTTCGACCACCTCGCCCATGAACTCGTGGCCGAGGATGTCGCCCTCCTTCATCCCCGGCATGACGCCGTCGAAGAGATGCAGGTCGGAGCCGCAGATCGCACAGCTGCTGACCTTCAGGATGATGTCGCGCGGGGCCTCGATCTGAGGGTCGGGAACCGTGTCGCAGCGGACGTCGTGCTTGCCATGCCATCGGAGAGCGCGCATAGAATTTTCCTTTGCTGTTGCGAGGGCCAAAGGCCGCGGCCACGCGGCCGGCCCGGTGATGCCGATGCAGCAAGTCACGTGCCTTCCGGCCGTGTCGCCATGACCGTGCACGGGTGCGTCGCTTGCCTTCAGCGCCGCCATGGAAAATCTCTCCTGCACCTCAGTCGACTGCCTCGTCGTCGGCGCCGGCCCCGCCGGCCTTGCGGCCACGCTCTACCTGCGCCGCTTTCACAGGCAGGTGATGCTGGCGGACTCGGGCCTGAGCCGGGCGATGCGCATCGATCGATCGCACAACATGCCGGGCTTCCCGGAAGGCATCTCCGGAAAGGCACTGCTGGTCCGACTGCGCAAGCAGGTGGCCGAGGCGAAGGGCGCCGTGACGCGCGCCGAAGTGAGCGCGCTGGCGCGCGATGGCGAGAATGGCTTCACCGCGATCGTCGGCGGACGGCCGGTGTCCGCGCGCCAGGTGGTGCTGGCGACCGGCGTTGTCGACAGGGAGCCGCCGCTTCCCGGTCTGCCCTCGGTGCGTCGGCGCGGTCTGCTGCGCCACTGCCCCGTCTGCGACGGTTACGAGCACAGCGGTCAGCGCATCCTGGTTCTGGGCGACGGCGCCCACGCGCGCGCCGAAGCTCGCTTTCTTTCGCACTACAGCCGCCACGTCACCCTGGTGGGCGTCGAGGCGCCAGCGACCAACGCCGAGCCAGCCGAACGGCCTTCGACCGCGGTTCTGAACAGCATGGTGCAACGGGTCGGGCTGCGGCCCGAAGGCGGTCTTGCCGTGCAGCTGCAGGACGGCACCCGGCATCCCTTCGACGTGATGTACATGGCGA
>DAONCJ010000231.1:0-6088 GCA_035401985.1 Burkholderiaceae bacterium
TGCTGCTGGTCGAGACCATCTTCGACACGCTCAACGCCAAGGCGGCGCTGTTCGCGATCGACGAGATCATGGCCGAGCGCGAGGCGGCCGGGCTGCATCGGCTGCCGCTGATGATCTCGGGCACCGTCACCGACGCCTCGGGCCGCATCCTGTCGGGCCAGACGGTCGAGGCCTTCTGGAACTCCATCCGCCACGCACGTCCGCTCACGGTCGGGCTGAACTGCGCGCTGGGCGCTGCGCTGATGCGCCCCTACATCGAAGAGCTTTCGCGCAAGGCCGACACCTTCGTGTGCGTGTACCCCAACGCCGGCCTGCCCAACCCGATGAGCGACACCGGCTTCGACGAGACTCCGTCGGTCACCTCGTCGCTGCTGGCCGAGTTCGCTCGCGCCGGCTTCGTCAACGTCGCGGGCGGCTGCTGCGGCACCACGCCCGAGCACATCGCGGCCATCGCTGCCGAAGTGTCGAGCCTCACGCCACGGGCGGTGCCGACCATCGCGCCGGCCATGCGGCTGTCGGGCCTGGAGCCCTTCAACATCGACGACAGCTCGCTGTTCGTCAATGTGGGCGAGCGCACCAATGTGACGGGCAGCAAGGCCTTCGCGCGGATGATCCTGGCCGGCCAGTTCGACGAGGCGCTGGCGGTGGCCCGCCAGCAGGTCGAGAACGGCGCGCAGGTGATCGACATCAACATGGACGAGGCCATGCTGGACTCGGCCGCGGCCATGTCGCGCTTCCTGAACCTGCTGGCCTCCGAGCCGGACATCGCCCGCGTGCCGATCATGATCGACAGCTCCAAGTGGAGCGTCATCGAGGCCGGCCTGAAGTGCGTGCAGGGCAAGGGCATCGTCAACTCCATCTCGATGAAGGAGGGCGAGGCCGAGTTCCTGCGTCAGGCCGAACTGGTGCGCCGCTACGGCGCGGCGGTGATCGTGATGGCCTTCGACGAGCAGGGCCAGGCCGACACGCTCGAGCGCAAGATCGCGATCTGCGAGCGCGCCTACCGGCTGCTGGTCGAGCAGGTGGGCTTTCCGGCCGAAGACATCGTGTTCGACCCGAACATCTTCGCCATCGCCACCGGCATCGAGGAGCACGACCACTATGCGGTCGACTTCATCGAGGCCACCGCCTGGATCCGCGCCAACCTGCCCGGCGCCAAGGTGTCGGGCGGCGTGTCCAACGTCAGCTTCTCGTTCCGCGGCAACGACCCGGCACGCGAGGCGATCCACACGGTGTTCCTGTATCACGCGATCCGCGCGGGCCTGACCATGGGCATCGTCAATGCCGGCATGGTCGGCGTGTACGACGAGCTGGCGCCCGAGCTGCGCACGCTGGTCGAGGACATCGTGCTGCATCGCCCGCCCACGCTGCCGGCCGATCTTCCGGCCGATTCGCCCGAGCGCGGCAAGAGCGCCACCGAGCGGATGATCGAGTTTGCCGCCACGCTGAAGGCGGGCGGCGCGCGCAGGGAGGAAAACCTCGACTGGCGCGGCACACCCGAGGCGCCGGTGACGGTCGAACGCCGTCTGGCGCACGCGATGATCCACGGCATCACGACCTTCGTGGTCCAGGACACCGAGGAGCTCTGGCAGACCATCTCGGCGCGGGGCGGGCGGCCGATCGAGGTGATCGAGGGCCCGCTGATGGACGGCATGAACATCGTCGGCGACCTGTTCGGCGCGGGCAAGATGTTCCTGCCCCAGGTGGTCAAGAGCGCGCGCGTCATGAAGCAGGCCGTGGCTCACCTGATTCCGCACATCGAGGCCGAGAAGCTGGCGATCGCGGCGCAGGGCGGCGACGTGTCGGCGCGCGGCAAGATCGTCATTGCCACCGTCAAGGGCGACGTGCACGACATCGGCAAGAACATCGTCACCGTCGTGCTCCAGTGCAACAACTTCGAAGTGATCAACATGGGCGTGATGGTGCCGTGCTCCGAGATCCTGGCGCGCGCCAAGGTCGAGGGCGCCGACATCGTCGGCCTGTCGGGTCTGATCACGCCGTCACTGGAAGAAATGCAGTACGTGGCCCGCGAGATGGAACGGGACGATCACTTCCGTCTGCGCAAGATCCCGCTGCTGATCGGCGGGGCCACCACCTCGCGCGTGCACACCGCGGTGAAGATCGCGCCGCATTACTCGGGCCCGGTGGTGTACGTGCCCGATGCCTCGCGCTCGGTGCCGGTTGCCCAGCAGCTGATCTCGCCCGAGTCGCGCTCGAAGTTCATCAGTGACCTGCTGACCGATTACGACCGGGTGCGCGGACAGCATGCGGCCAAGAAGGGACCGGAGCTGGTCACGCTGGTCGAGGCGCGCGCCAACAAGCCGGCACTGGTCTGGCAGGCGCCGGCCGACGACCATCCCGGCGAGCCGCCGCATCCGGTGGCCCATTACCACCCGCCGCGGCCGCGCTTCATCGGCCGCCGGCTGTTCCGCAATTTCGATCTGGCCGAGATCGCGCGCTACATCGACTGGGGGCCGTTCTTCCAGACCTGGGACCTGCACGGCGCGTTCCCCGGCATCCTGAACGACGAGGTGGTGGGCGAGTCGGCACGGCGCGTGTATTCCGATGGCCGGGCCCTGTTGAAGCGGGTGATCGACGGCCGCTGGATCACCGCCAATGCGGTGGTGATGTTCCTGCCGGCCAACACCATCAACGACGACGACATCGAGGTCTACACCGACGAGTCGCGCCGCGAAGTGGCCTTCACCTGGCACAACCTGCGTCAGCAGGTGGCCAAGCGCGAGGGGGTCGACAACAAGTGCCTGGCCGACTACATCGCGCCCAAGGTGATCGATGGCGCCCCGTCGGGCATTGCCGACTTTATCGGCATGTTCGCGGTGACCACCGGCATCGGCGTGGATCGCAAGGAGAAGGAGTTCGCCGACCTGCTCGACGACTATTCGTCGATCATGCTCAAGGCGATCGCCGACCGTCTGGCCGAGGCCTTCGCCGAATGCCTGCATGAGCGGGTGCGCAAGGACCTGTGGGGCTATGCGCCCGACGAGCAGATGGGTGTGGACGACCTGGTGGCCGAGAAGTACCGCGGCATCCGGCCGGCCCCGGGCTATCCGGCCTGCCCCGAGCACACGATCAAGCGGGCGATGTTCGAGCAGATGCGCTGCGAGGAGATCGGCATGCAGCTGACCGAAAGCTATGCGATGTCGCCGGCGGCCAGCGTCAGCGGCTTCTATTTTTCACACGAGCGCGCCGAGTATTTCAACGTCGGGCGCATCGGTGAGGATCAGCTGAAGGACTACGCGCATCGCGCCGGCCGCGAAGAGGAAGACTTGCGCCGCGCGCTGGGCAGCGTGCTGGGCTGAGACAGGCAGGCCGGGCGGCCAAGTGGCTAGATGGCTAGCGTCGATGCCTCGAATGCGCCGGCGGCCGCGAAGCGGGCGTCAAGGAACGATTCGTCTGCTTGCTCGCCGTCGGCATCGAAGCATCGGTTCAGCGACCAGCGGGGTCGATCCGCATGCCGCCCGAGTGCTGCGTCCGCGCAGATGACGGTTGCGCCCGTCAGGCGGGCCAGCGTGGCCGGAAATTCGGATTCGGCGCCGACCGAGCATCCCCACAGTGCGATCCGGCGCACGGGCCAGGAGGCCAGCGTGTCCCGCTCGGCCAGCAGAGTGGCGGTGTCGATGAAGGTTCCGCCCAGCGACATGGCTCCCGCGCGGCCGTGGCCGACCAGGTGCAGTGTGTCGATCGATTCGCCCGCCATCAGCGTGGCGATGACCTGCAGCGGGTGGCTGCTCGGCCCGATCAGCGCCCGGGGGAGCCGGCTTTCGCGAACCAGGTCGCAGATCTCACGGCGACCACCGTCGGCGATCAGCAGGTCTCGCAGGGCGGCGTGGGTTGGGGCGGAAGCGGAGGCGGCGGAGACGCAGGTGGGAAGGGGGGAAGCGCGGAGATCGCAGGTCATGGGGGCAATGGCATCGAGTCGACGTCGCCACCGTGACGCGAGTATCAGGAGGCAGTCTGGCCAGACTCCGATGGTGTGTGTCCCGGCAGCCCCCCGATGCCGAGAAAACCCCGGCTTTTCCGGACACTTCGGTCCGGTTTGCTGCGGCGGGGGAACTCCGCAGAGCCCGCGTCGAAGTCGGTGTCAGGTCTTCTTGACCCGCCGCTCGACGTTCGCCTTGATGTTGGCCAGCGCCGTGGCCGCCTCGGCATCGATCCGCTCGATCATCGCGGGGGTGGCCGCCTTGGGCCGCGCCGGGTTGCGGACGGTGCGGGTGTACTTCGTGCCCGAGCCGACGGCTTCGAACGTGTACTCGACGACGATCTCGCCGATGAAGGTCGTGGTGGTCCGGGCGACCCAGCGGCTGGGTCGGTCGCATTCCAGCACGACCCATTCCAGCAGCACCTCCTCGCGGGTGAACCACTTTTCGCGGAAGGTTTCGCCCTTGCGCAGCGGCCGGTTCTCGCAGTCGATGTCGTGCGAGGCCGCGATCCACTCGGGCCAGGACTTCGGGTTGCTGACGTAGTCGAACACCGCCTCGCGCGGGGCGTCGATCAGGATGTGGTGGCTGCGCTCGAAGGCGACGGTGTCGGTCATTTCAAGTTCCTGCAGGCAAAGGGGTGGACAGGCCGGTATGTTGCCGCACAACGCGCCTGTCCGGTGGTAGCCCGGGCGCTGCGGTTGACGTCCACCCGGGTCGCTCCAGATACTGGGGGCCCCCCGCCGGAGGTTCGCCATGAAGATCGTCGACGCCCAGATCCACATCTGGTCCAGTGGCATGCCCAGCCACCCCCATCGCCAGATCACCTCGTTCAGCGCCGATGAAGCGCTGCAGGAAATGGACGAGGCCGGCGTCGATGCCGCCGTCATCCATCCGCCGATCAGCTGGGATCCCCATGCCAACGAGCAGGCCGAGGCAGCCTCCAGGCGTTACCCGAAGCGGTTCTGCGTGCTCGGCCAGGTGCCGATCGACAAGCCCGAGGGGCGCTCGCAGCTCAAGGGCTGGCGCAACAGGTCGGGCATGATGGGTTTGCGCTACCCCTTGCTCAAGCCAGAGCAGAGCACCTGGCATATCGACGGCACGATGGACTGGGTCTGGGACGAAGCCGAGCGCCTGGGTCTGCCGGTGGCGACCATGGCGGGTCGCTTCCTGCGCGATTTCAAGACGATCGCCGAACGCCATCCGCGGCTGCGCCTGATCGTCGATCACCTCGGTCTGGTGCGCGACGGCCGCGACGAGGCCGCCTTCGAGCATCTCGACGATCTGCTGGCACTGGCCCGGCTGCCCAACGTCGCGGTGAAGGCGACCGGAGCGCCGGGCTACTCCACCGAGGCCTATCCGTTCCGGCGTCTGCACGACGGTCTGCATCGCATCTACGACGCCTTCGGGCCGCAGCGCTTCTTCTGGGGCACCGACATCACGCGGATGCCGTGCACCTATCGCCAGTGCGTGACGATGTTCACCGAGGAGCTGCCCTGGCTGTCGGGCACCGACCTCGAATGGGTGATGGGCCGCGGCGTGTGCGAATGGATCGGCTGGCGCGCGCCCTTCGAATGACGGCCGGCGCAGGCGCTGGCAACATCCCCCGGTCCGAATCTCTCTTCAGGAGTCCACGCAATGCCCCGCAAGTTCGTCGATCTGTCGATCTACCTCGAAAACGATGTGATGAGCGATCCGCCGTCGATGGTGCCGAAGATCCAGTACTTCACGCACGAGAACACCTACGAGCAGATCGCGCCCTTCTTCCCCGGCCTGAAGAAGGAGGATCTGCCCGATGGCGAGGGCTGGGCGGTGGAGCGGGTCAGCCTGTCCACCCACAACGGAACCCACCTGGATGCGCCGGTGCACTTCCATTCGACGATGGACAAGGCGCTGGGGGCGAAGAAGCCGGCGATCGCGATCGACGAGGTGCCGCTGGAATGGTGCTTCCAGCCGGGCGTGAAGCTTGATTTCAGGCATTTTGCCGACGGCTATGTGGTGACGGCGGCCGACGTCGAGGCTGAGCTTGCCCGCATCGGCCACACGATCAAGCCGCTCGAGATCGTGGTAGTCAACACGCGAGCCGGATCCCGTTATGGCAATCCCGACTTCGTCTCGGCCGGCTGCGGCATGGGCTACGAGGCGACCAT
>DAONCJ010000232.1:0-6073 GCA_035401985.1 Burkholderiaceae bacterium
GAAGAAAACCTGGTCGTTGTCGCCCTGGCGCAGCGGGTCGACGATTTCGGCGATGTCCAGGCGCTTGGTCAGGAAACGGATGCGGCGATCGATCTCGCGCAGGCGGCGCTTGCCGTAGATGTAGTCGCCGTTCTCGGAGCGGTCGCCATTGGACGCCGCCCACGACACGATGCGCACCACCTCGGGCCGGTCGACGTCGATCAGCTGCAGCAGTTCGGTGCGGATGCGCGCATGACCGGCCGGCGTGATGTAGTTCTTGGGCGCGGGCGCATCGTCAGGCGGCGGCGGCAGATCGTCGTCGTCGTCGTCCTGATCTTCACGGACGAACGCCTTGCTCACCGCGACCTGCCGTTCATGAGGCTCAGGCTCCGGCCACCGACATGCGATCGATCAGGATCGATCCGGTGCGCCGGCCACCGCGCTGAATGACATCGCTGCCCACCGCGACGATGCCCTTGAACATGTCGGCCAGATTGCCCGCGATGGTGATCTCTTCGACCGGGAATGCGATCACGCCCTTCTCGACCCAGAAGCCGCTGGCCCCGCGCGAGTAGTCGCCGGTGACACCATTGACTCCCTGCCCCATCAGGTCGGTGACGAACAGGCCCGTGCCCAGACGCTGCAGCATGGCCGGCAGGTCGTCGAGCTGGCGGGTGAGGCGGCTGGTCAGACTGAGGTTGTGCGCGCCGCCGCTGTTGCCGGTGGTCTGCATTCCCAGCTTGCGCGCCGAATAGGTCGACAAGAAATAGCCATGCAGCCGGCCGCCCGCGACCACCCAGCGCCGCCCTGTGCGCACGCCTTCGCTGTCGAAGGGCGAGCTGCCCATCTCGGCCGGCACATGGGCGTCCTCGACCAGATCGATGTGCGGCGCGAACACGTCCTTGCCCAGCGAATCGAGCAGGAAGCTGGAGCGCCGGTACAAGGCCCCACCGCTCGTGGCCTGCACGAAGCTGCCCAGCAGACCGCAGGCCAGCGGCGCCTCGAACAGCACCGGCACCTTGCAGGTCTTGACCTGGCGTGCCCCCAGGCGCGACAGCGCGCGCTCGGCCGCGTATCGGCCGATTTTTTCGGGCGCCGCCAGACGGGCCGGCATCAGAGAGGAGCTGTACCAGTCGTCGCGCTGCATGGCGTCGCCACGCTGGGCAATGGGCGAGCAGCTGATGGAATGGCGGCTGTAGGGATAGCCGCCCGCGAACCCTAGCGTGTTGGCCGCGACGAAATGGCCGTGGCTCGCGCTGACCGAAGCGCCTTCGGAGTTGCGGATCTGGGGACTGGTCGCAAACGCCGCGCCCTCCATCCGGCAGGCGATGTCAACGGCGCCCTCGACGCTGATATCCCAGGGATGGAAGAGGTCCAGTTCGGGATGGTCGCGCGCGATCATGTCCGGATCGGGAAGCCCGGCGCAGTCGTCCTCGCCGGTGTAGCGGGCGATGTCGAAGGCCGCGGCCACCGACTGCAGCAGCGCCTGTTCGGAAAAATCGCTGGTGCTCGCATGGCCGCGCCGCTTGCCCACGTACACGGTGATACCCACACCCTTGTCGCGGGTCTGCTCGATCGTTTCGACCTGGCCCTTGCGGACGTTGACCGACAGCCCGCTGGATTCGGAGATGTCGACCGCGGCATCGGTGGCCCCGAGCCGGCGGGCCATCGCCAGACTTTCGGCGGCGATCTCGTGCAGTCGGGCAATCTCGTATTCGAACATGGGCAGGGCTCGTGAAGGGCGGCCGGTTATCATACAAGAGTGAAACGTCAGAACACTCCGCGCGCAGGCTTGCGCATCGTCAACGAACCCGTCCGCGAGGTGCGGGTCTATACCGGGCCGAGCAAGTCGCAGCGCAAGCGCGACAGCCATGCCATGCAGGACCTCGGCGAAACCCTGGTCGCGCTGCCGATGGCCAAGCTGCGCGCCCTGCCCTTGCCCGATGCACTGATCGAGGCCATCGAGATGGCCCAGCGCATCACGTCGCGCGAAGGCCGCAGGCGACAGCTGCAGCTGGTCGGCAAGCTGATGCGCAACATCGATCCCGAGCCAATCCGCGACTTCCTCGACAAGGATGGCAGCAAGCACCGCGAAGACGTCGGCCTGATGCATTCGGCCGAGCACTGGCGCGAGCGCCTGCTCGACGACCCGGCAGCACTTGCGCAACTGGCCGCGCAGCATCCGTCGGTCGACTCGCCGTCATGGCGCACGCTGATCGAAGCGGCGCGCGGCGAAAAAACAGCCACCCAGCCGGGGCGCCGCTACCGCGAGCTGTACCGTGCCTTGCGCGAGGTGCTCGCGGGCGGGGCGGCGGCGGACCACGCCTCTGCCGAGGGTGCCGCGGACGAAGACGGTGACGACGACGCCGACGTCCCTTCTGCAACCCATCGCAAATCATGAGCACGCCTTCGTCGGCCGCGACCGGTGCCCCCGCTGCGGTGCGCATCGGCCTGGTGTCGATCAGCGACCGTGCTTCGAGCGGGGTCTATCAGGACCAGGGAATCCCCGCGCTGCAGGAGTGGCTGCTGCGCGCGCTTCGCACGCCGTTCGAGCCGGTGGCCCGCCTGATCCCCGACGAGCGGCCCGGCATCGAACGCACACTGATCGAACTGGTCGACGAGATCGGCTGTTCGCTGGTGCTGACCACCGGTGGAACCGGTCCGGCGCTGCGCGATGTGACCCCCGAAGCGACGCTTGCCATCGGCGACAAGGAGATGCCCGGCTTTGGCGAACAGATGCGCCAGATCAGCCTGAATTTCGTGCCGACCGCCATCCTGTCGCGACAGGTCGCTGTCATCCGCGGCAGCGCACTGATCATCAATCTGCCCGGGCAGCCGAAGTCGATCCGCGAAACCCTCGAAGGGCTTAAGGACGACGGCACCGGCCGGACCGTGCACGGCATATTCGCCGCGGTGCCCTACTGCCTGGACCTGATCGGAGCGCCTTACCTCGAAACGGACGAGTCCGTGTGCAAGGCATTCCGGCCCAAGTCGGCGATCCGGCCGACGCCGCCCGCCACGGGTTCGTAAATTTCCTGCCGGGCCGTCAATTGACGCCCGGCGGCCCGGCGGCGCTGACCCTCAATACCAGCGGCTCGGTCTTCCCGCCGGTCTCGCCGGACCAGCCGACCAGGTAGCAGCCCCCATCATCGTCACGCGACTGCGAGCCGTACAGCGCGACGCTCTTGCCGCCCTTGACGTCCAGGGGTCGGGCGATCGAGGTGCGGGTCAGCAGCTCGAACACCACCCACTCGTGCCGATCGCCACGCACCGTCGCTCCGGCGACGAGATTGTCGCCACCGAAGGCGAACAGCGATCCGGCCTGCGCTTCGCCTGAAGGATGCAGCCATCCCAGTGCGGTGACCCTGCCGGGCGCATCCTGCCTCGGCTCCACCTGGTAGAGGTGGCCGCGCGCGGTCGTGAAGACCAGGCGCCCGTCCGGCAGGGTCGACATCGCGGTGATGCCGCGGTTTTCGTTCGGATCCCCGGCGTCAAGGTAGAAATCCAGCGGGGTGGATCCGACTTCGCGCATCTGCGTGTCGATCTCGATCAGCGAGGCCTGCAGACGCCCGCCCGGTCCGGCCGCCACACGAGGTACATAGGCGTGACCGTGGATGTCGGTCAGCAGGTTGCGCGACACATGACCGCCCACCGAGCCCACCGCCAGTCGACGCACAGTGGTGGCGTGGGTGTCGTACTGGTAGAGCACGTGCCCCCAATAGCCCAGCGCATAGACATACCGGCCGGCGCCACCGACGGCGATGAGGGCCTCCGGCACGGCGACGAGATGTTCCCAGTCTTCGGTCCCGGCCCGCATCCGCCACAGATGGCCGCCCCAACGCGGCAACGCCGATCCGTCGGCCTTCTCGCCTTCGCGATCCATCGAGGCGAAATACAGCCAGCCGTCGTCGGCGCTGACCACCTTCGAGACGATGTGTCGCTGGCGCTCGCCCTCGCGCGTCAGGTTCAGGCGGCGCAACTGGTCGTCGACGCTGGCCGAGGTGTACCAGCTGCGCGCCCGGTGGTCGTACTGGACCAGCCGGGCAGTCTCGGGAGCGGGACCATGGGTGACGCCAAACCAGATCCGCCCCTCCAGATCCCGGCCGGTGGAGCCGCTCAGCGGCCTGACGTCACTGACACCGTCGAGGACGACCCGTTCGACCAGCGGTGGCGCGACCAGACTTTGCGGCGGCGGCAGGAACACGCTGCCGCTGCGCTCGGCCAGCGTCTGCGGAAGGCGGATGCCGGCCGCCTTGGGGGCCGGCCACAAGAACATGACCACCGCCGCGACGGCGCTGATCGCCACCGGAATGGAAAGCAGCATCAGGATGAGAGCAACGTTTCGACGGGACCGCCGGCTGCGCCGGTGTCTGTGGCCTTCAACGGCCTTCATGGGCTGCTCTCCGCGTCAGTGAAATTCCCGAGCATGGCATCGATCTGCGTGCGCTTCTGTTCGTCACCTAACGGCGTGTTGCTTCGAATACGCCCCCGACCTCGCGGATGGCGGCGAGCGTCCGGTTCAGCACCGCGACATCCTGCACCTCGACGGTGAACTGCATGTGGGCGACATGCGAACGTGATTGCGTGTGAACCGCGGTGACATTGAGACGATCGCGGGCGAACACCTCGGACACGTCGCGCAACAGGCCCGCACGGTCGTTCGCCCGCACCACCACATCGACAGCATAGGCTCGCTCGCGGTCCGCCCCGGGGCGGCTGGAACGACCCCAGTCGGTGTCCAGCACCCGCTCGGGCGCCCGGCGGGCCATCTGCGCGAAGGTCGGACACGAGGCCCGATGCACCGACACGCCGCGACCCTTGGTGACGAAGCCGCGGATCGGGTCGGGGGGCACCGGACGGCAGCAGCGCGCAAGCTGGGTCAGCAGCAGATCGACGCCGACCACCAGCACGCCGTCGTTGTCGGTCTTGCTGCGGGCGCGGGCCCGCTCGGCCGCGGCCGCCAGCACGGCAGGCAAGGCCGCATCGTCCGCTCCGGCCGAGGTGCCCGCGTCGGCCGCCTGAGGTCCGCGGACGGCCTCCTCGAGCTGGCGCGGGCCGATCTCCTCGCGCGCGACCGCGACGAACATCGCCTGAACATCGGGCTGCGACAGACGCGCCGACAGCTCGTCGAACGACAGGGCGGTACGACCCTCGCGGGCCATCGTGCGCTCCACCTTCTCGCGCCCGGCGGCCACGTCACGGGCCAGTTCGAGCGCATTGAACCACTGCCTGACCTTGGTCCGTGCACGCGGCGAGCGGACGTATCCGAGCTGCGGATTGAGCCAGTCGCGCGATGGCCCCTCGGCCCCGCTGCCCGGACGCGCGGTGATGATCTCCACCGTCTGGCCGTTGGCCAGCGGCGTGTTCAGCGGGACCAGATGGCCGTCGACCCGGGCGCCGCGGCAGCGGTGGCCCAGGGTGCTGTGCACGTGGTAAGCAAAGTCGACCGGCGTTGCGCCGGCCGGCAGCTCGATCACACGCGCCTGGGGCGTCAGCGCATAGATGCGGACGTTCTCCTCGTCGACCAGCGAGGGCACCGCCAGACCGTGCGCGCCGCCGAGCACCGGCGCGCCAAGGTTCTCGCCGACCTCGCGCTGCCATGCCAGCAGCTGGCGGACCCAGGCGATGCGCTGATCCTGCGCCGCGTCGGCACGCTGCGACCCGGCCACGCCGGTGGAGCGCTCCTTGTAGCGCCAGTGCGAGGCCACCCCGTACTCGGCGAACTGGTGCATCTCGCGGGTGCGGATCTGCACCTCCAGGGGCCGTCCGTCGTCAGCCATGACCACGGTGTGCAGCGACTGATAGCCGTTGGGCTTGGGCCGCGCGATGTAGTCGTCGAATTCCTCGTGCAGCGGCGTCCAGCGCGAGTGGATCAGCGCCAGGGCCGAATAGCACTCGCGCACGTCGTCGACGATCACGCGCAGGCCGCGCAGGTCGCGGATGTCGTCCAGCGCGAGCCGCTTGCTGCGCATCTTGTTCCAGATGCTGTAGATGTGCTTGGGCCTGCCGCTGACCTCGGCCCGGACCCCTGCGGAGCTCAGCAGCTCGCGCAGCGTGGCGGTCACGCTGGCGACGAATTCCTCGCGCTCGCGCC
>DAONCJ010000233.1:0-6040 GCA_035401985.1 Burkholderiaceae bacterium
AATGGCGGGCGCAACAACATGTTCGCCGCGATGTCCCAGGTCGGCGGCTGGACGATGGGCCATTACGATGGCAGCCAGTTCAAGCTGTGGAAGTGGGCGCAGGAATACACGCTGGCCGACAACTTCTTCCAGGCGGCGTTCGGCGGCTCGTATCTGAACCATCAGTGGCTGGTCTGCGCCTGCACGCCGGCATTTCCCAATGCGCCAGCCAGCATGCGGGTCCGTCTGGACGGCAGCGGCAAGCTTGAGAAGAAGCCCGGTTCCCCGTCGGCCAACCTGGGGGCGGCGCAGATCTTCAGCAGCGGCCTGGGCGGCCAGGCGACCACCGACGGCTGGTCGGTGAACACCTCGCAGCCGCCGTATCAGCCCAGCGGTGTGCCGCCTGCGCCCGAGGGACCGCTCACGCATGCTGGCGAGAAGGGCGGGATGCTCGGGGCTTTCAATCTCGGCCTGCCGGTGCCGCCGCAGACTGCAGCGACCATCGGTGACCGGCTGTCCGCCAAAGGTGTGTCGTGGGCCTGGTATTCGGGCGGCTGGAACGCGGCGGTGGCCGATGGGGTGCAGGCGCCCGGGGCACCCCGCAAGGTGATCTACAACCGCGGTCCGGGGTCGCCCAACTTTCAGCCCCATCATCAGCCGTTCAATTACTTCGCGCGGTTCGCCCCCGGCACCGCCGATCGGGCACGGCACATCCGCGATGGCGAGGACTTTCTCGCGGCGATCGGCGCCGGCACGCTGCCCGCGGTGTCGTTCTACAAGCCGACGGGGCGCCTGACCCAGCATCCGTCGTACACCGACATCATGTCGGGCGATACGCACATCGCAGAGGTGCTCGAAAAGCTCAGGGCCAGTCCCCAGTGGCGCGACATGCTGGTGATCGTGACCTACGACGAGAACGGCGGCTACTGGGACCATGTGCCACCGCCCACGGGCCCGGGCTGGGGCGATCGTTGGGGGCCGGGCTCAAGGATTCCGGCGCTGCTGATCGGCCCGCATGTCAAGCGCGGGCATATCGACTCGACCGCCTACGACACCACTTCGATCCTGAAGCTGATCACGCAGCGATTCGACCTCGAGCCGCTGCCCGGTGTGCGTGCCAACATGGGCAACCTGAGCGGCGCCCTGCAGTAAGGGCCTGCCGGTGGTGCCCTGGCCGCCTGACGGATCGCCGAAGGCTTCGCGCTCGAAGCAGTTGCTGCGATAGGGGTCCTGCCCGCGCAGCCACTGCAGCAGGCTCGAGCCGAGGTAGAGCGGCACGAACAGCGGCCCCCATCGCTCGTACTGGCGCACGTGGATGCGCTCATGGGAGCGCAGCGCGGCCAGTGTGTCGTGGTCGACCCCAAGCACGACGTGTCCGAATGTGATGGCGACGAACGGGCAGCGCGGGCCGGCCCTGTGCAGGACCCGGCCGAGCATGCCGCCCGCGATCTCGAGCGTGTGATCGGCGCGCAGCGCCCGGGCGCCGCACAGCACGGCCAGCAGGCCCAGCGTCAGTCCGACCAAGGTCCAGGGCAGCGGCCAGGCGTGCCTGACGATGCGGCGAACGCGATGGCCCGCCATGGACTCAGAGACGCGCGGTGACGCCACCGTCGACATACAGCACATGTCCGTTGACGAAGGCCGAGGCATCGCTGGCCAGGAAGATCGCGGCACCGGCCAGATCTTCGATGTCGCCCCAGCGGCCACTTGGCGTGCGGTCGATCAGCCATTGCGAGAATTTCTCGTCCTGCACCAGCGCGGCATTCAGATCGGTGCGGATATACCCTGGCCCGATTCCGTTCACCGTGATGCCGTACTTTCCCCAATCGATCGCCATGCCCTTGGTCAGCATCTTCACCGCGCCCTTGCTGGCGGTGTACGGCGCGATGCCGGGGCGGCCGAGCTCACTCTGCACCGAGCAGATGTTGATGATCCGGCCACGGCGCCGCTCGATCATCGCGCGCGCCACCGTCTGCCCGACGTAGAAGACGCTGTCGAGGTTCGTTCGCATCAGCGTGTGCCAGTCGGCGACGGCATAGTTTTCGAGGGGGCCGCGCAGCTGCATCCCGGCGTTGTTCACCAGGATGTCGATTGGTCCCTCCGTCTCGAGTGCTGCGACGGCGCGGCCGACCGCGGGCTGATCCGTCACATCGAAGACCGCCTCGGAAATCTTCAGTCCCTCGCCACGCAGCGTGGCGGCCGCGTCGCGCAGGCGCTCCGGGCGGCGTCCGTTCATGATCACCTGACAGCCGGCCTCGGCCAGGGCCCGGGCCACTCCAAAGCCGATCCCCGCGCTCGAACCGGTGACGAGTGCGCGTTTGCCGCTGAGGTCGAACAGGGCCAATGACATGTCGAATCGTCCGTGCGGGAGGAGCAGCGATGGTACCGCGGCGCCCCCATCGGGGCCGCGAGACCGGCCCGCCAGAGAGGGCTGTGAGATCGTGCGGCCGGATCGGTCGGCACTGTCGGGCTGTGATACGGTAAGTCTTCCCATCCTTACCGGCAGCACCTCATGGACATGAGCGAGAACATCGGGCGCCATCTGGCCGAACTGGTCGCTTTCCGGCGCGACCTGCATGCCCATCCCGAACTGATGTACCAGGAGCACCGCACCAGCGATCGCGTGGCGCAGGCCTTGCGCGCCCTGGGCCTGGAGGTGCATTGCGGACTGGCCGGAACCGGCGTCGTGGCCACCCTTCGCGGCAAGGGCCCGCGCGCCGGCGACCCGTCGCGCGCGATCCTGCTGCGCGCCGACATGGATGCGCTGCCGGTGCAGGAGGCCAACACCTTCGAGCACGCCAGCACCCAGCCGGGGCGTATGCATGCCTGCGGCCATGACGGCCATACCGCGATGCTGATCGGGGCGGCTCGTGTGCTGGCCGAAAACCCCGACTTCGATGGCACCGTGCATTTCGTGTTCCAGCCCGCCGAGGAGGGTGGTGCCGGTGCGCGGAAGATGATCGAGCAGGGACTGTTCGAGCGCTTTCCCGTCGAGGCGGCCTTCGCGCTGCACAATTGGCCTGCTTTGCCGGCAGGCGAGTTCGGCGTGCGGGTCGGGCCGATCATGGCCGCGGCGAACCGTTTCGAGATCCGGATCAACGGCCGGGGCGCTCATGCCGCCCAGCCCCATACCGGCGTCGATCCGATTCCGGTCGCCTGCGCCATTGTCAGCCAGCTGCAGCTGCTGGTGTCCCGTGGATCCGATCCGCTGGACAGCGCCGTGCTCACGGTCGGTGTGATCGAGGCGGGAACCGTCGAGAACATCATTCCGGCCCGCGCGGTGATCAAGGGCACCTGCCGCACGCTGCTGCCCGAAACCCAGGCCCGTCTGGTCGAGGGCATCGAACGCATCGCCACGCATGTGGCGGCGGCGCACATGGCCAGCGCCGAAGTGGTCGTAAAAAACGGCTATCCGAGCACGATCAATCACCCGCTCGAGGCGCGTTTCATGGCCGACATCATGGCCGAGCTGGTCGGCGAGGAGCAGGTCGAGCGCGATGTGCCGCCGGCCATGACCTCCGAGGATTTCGGCTTCATGCTGCAGGCGGTGCCCGGCGCCTACGGTTTCATC
Organism: Burkholderiaceae bacterium; assembly: GCA_035401985.1. Classification (GTDB taxonomy): domain Bacteria; phylum Pseudomonadota; class Gammaproteobacteria; order Burkholderiales; family Burkholderiaceae_E; genus Quisquiliibacterium. The sequence goes on from DAONCJ010000233.1 coordinate 3,551, forward strand.
GGCAACGGCGGCGTGGCCCATTCCTGCGAGAACCTGCACAACGCCAGCTACGACTTCAATGACGACATCCTGGGCGTGGGCGTCAGTTTCTGGGCGCTGCTGACCCGGCGCTGGTTCGAGCGCGACCGCTGAGCTTCAGTCGATCGAGGCGCCGCTGCGCGCGATGATCGGCGTCCAGGTCTTCAGTTCGTCGCGCATGAACCGGGCGAGCTGATCCGCGCTGCCGCCCAGCGGGTCCATGTATTGCGAGTGCATGCGCTCGCGCACCTCGGGCAGTTGCAGCACGGCATTGACCTCGCGGTTCATGCGGCTCAGCACCTCGGCGGGCGTCTGCGCGGGGGCCAGCATCGCCATCCAGGCGACCGCCTCCACCTCGGGGAACCCGCTCTCCTTCATGGTCGGCACTTCAGGCATCAGCGGACTGCGCGTGCCGGTGGACACCGCCAGCGCCCGCAGCCGGCCGGCCCTGACCTGCGGCATCACCGCGACCGCCGGCACGCAGGCGAACTGCACGTCGCCCTGCAGCAGCGCGGTGACGGCGGCCGGCGACGAGGGGTAAGGGATGTGGACGGCAAATGTGCCGGTCTTGGCCTTCAGCAGTTCGATGCCCAGATGGGAAAGGCTGCCCACCCCGATCGACGAAAAATTGAACTGGCCGGGGCGCGCGCGCATCGCCGTCACCAGGTCCTTCATCGTCTGAATGCCGGAATCGCTGCGCACCGTGCAGACGTTCGCCTGCCCGCCGCCCAGAACGACCGGCGCCAGTTCCTTGAACGGGTCGTAGGACAGCTTGCGATACAGCACCGTGTTGTTGACCAGCGGACCATTGGTGCTGATCACGAAGGTGTAGCCATCGGGTGCGGCCTTGGCGACGTGGCCGGTGCCGACATTGCCGCCGGCACCCGCGCGGTTCTCGACCAGCACTGGCTGACCGAGCCGCGGCGACAGCCGTTCGGCCAGGATGCGGGCAAAGACATCCGGCGACGAACCGGGCCCGTACGGGATCACGATGCGCACCGGTCGCTGCGGCCAGCTCTGGGCGATCGACAGTGCGGGCGTGGTACCCAGCAACGCGGCCATGGCCAGAAGCCACAGCATGCGCAGAACGGTCCGCAAGGATTTCGTTCTGATGGCGATGCGTCGCTGCGGGTCTGACTTGCTTCGTCGATCGCTTCGGTGTGCTCGCGCCGCGAACGGACAGGCATCGGCGCGAAGACGGCGTACGGCGGGCGAATGGACGGAGGGTTCCTGGTTCATGGCTCGGCAGACGGATGGAAAAGCGCGATCGGCGGGGTGAACGCGGGTCCGCGCGATGGTGACAGCGTGCACGCGCCAGATCAAGGCGGGGGGGCTGCGCCCGGGTCGTCCGTTGCGGTGCTGCCGTGCTCCCCTGCCGCGCTGCCGTCACGCCTGTCATGGATCTGGCGGCTGTCGGCCGGCGCCTGCGCCCTGTCGTGCATTCCGTAGTCGCGCGCCACGGTGGCGATGCGCAGCCGGTAGTCCTTGAACAGCGCCCGCCGGCCGGCGTCCTGAGCGCCGCGGTGGGCCTCGAGCGTGCGCCAGGCGGCGATCGCCTGCTCATCGCGCCAGAACGACAGCGACAGTAGCTTGCCCGGCTGCGTGAGGCTCTCGAAGCGTTCGATCGACACGAAGCCGTCGATCTGCGCCAGCAGAGGGCGCAGTCGTGCGGCCATGTCGAGGTAGGTTTCGCGGCAGCCCGGCTGCGGCTCCACTTCGAAGATCACGGCAATCATGGTGCGCTCGCGTCGGCCTCACGTGTCGAAGTTCCCAAGGTAACGCGAAACGCTGTGCCGATGCTTCGCCCGCGCGCGATGCGTCCGGGGAATCGGTGTGAGCGGCAGCGCGAATGCCGACGCGGATCTGTCCGCCATTTGACAGCCAGGCAGTTCGGCCCCGCCTATGCTCGCCTCGGCGTCTGCCACCGCCCCGGCGTCCGCTTCCCGCATACGCCGCGTCACGTACGAAGCATTCCCAGGAGACTTCCATGATTCGCGTGTCATCCCGCCTGCTCGCCCCGCTCGTCGCCGTCGGCCTCGGCGCATTGGCCATGGTGCCGCAGGCACAGAGCCAGGCGGCCTCGCCGATCAGCGAGGCCCTGAAGGCGGTTGCCGCGGGCAAGGATCCGATGCCGGGTCCGCGTTCGTGCTTCTGGGCGCGCGGCCCGGTCAGCGGCGATCCCTACGTCAACATCGCCTATCCCGATGCCGCCACCTTCTATTGGGCCGCCGTTTTCACCGTGCCCGAAGGCGCCCGCTTGACCCTTGAGGGGCGCTTCCCTCGATCGCGCTACATGTCGTTCATCAGCTACGACGAGGCGGGGCGGCCGGTCGAGTCGGTGGCCGACTATCTGATCAAGCCCGCCGCGGGATCGGCGAATCCGTTCCTGGCCGGCGGCGACCGGTCGGCGGCTCGGCGCGACTACAGTCTGGCGGTGGTCGACGCCCGTCCGGATCCGAACCGGAAGACCGG
>DAONCJ010000234.1:0-6040 GCA_035401985.1 Burkholderiaceae bacterium
CCTTGTCGCGCGCATAGCGGGGCAGCCGGGTGTGTCCGACGGGGTGCAGATTGATCGTGCGCACCGCCTGACCGAGCGAGAAGCGCGCTGGCGACGTGGCCGGCCGTTCGCTTGGACCGCCGCGCGCGAGCACCGCTGCCACCCGCTCGCGGGGAACTGCCTGGATGCCCGGCCGCGCCGCATGCTTTGGCGCCACCAGATCGATCTCATCCTCGCTGACCATGTCACGGGCGACCAGCAGGCGGCGCAGCCCCTCGAACCAGATCTCGTAGTAACTGCTGTTCAGATACGACGGCGGCGGCATGCTTTCGCGCGCCGAGCGCGCCATGTCGATGTTCCACTGCCCGCAGAAGCCGGTGCCGACGGTCAACGCGAAAACACGACGCTCCCATTCGGCATGGAAGACCGGCTCGTCAGGTTCGGGCTGCACCGGCCCGAAGCCCATCATGCCGCCGAGATCCTGTGCGCCGTTCATGCGGCCTCTCCGGTGGCCATGGGCACGCTGACGACACCGGTGCCGATCATCGAGTCGCGCGTGACCAGCGACGCCAGCTGCGCCTCGGAAAAGCCATCGGTGCCCACGGGGCGCATCGGCAGCACCAGATAGCGGATTTCGGCGGTGGAGTCCCAGACGCGGACCTCCGTCCCCTGCGGCAGATGCACGCCGAAATCGGCCAGCACACCACGCGGGTCGATCACCGCCTTCGAGCGATAGGGCGCCGACTTGTACCAGACCGGCGGCAGGCCGAGCACCGGCCAGGGGTAACAGGAGCACAGCGTGCAGACGACCAGGTTGTGGACTTGCGGCGTGTTCTCGAGCGCGACAAGGTGCTCGCCCTGACGACCCACGAAGCCGAAGCCGCCGGGCTCGCCGACGGCCGCGGTGGCATCGCTCAGCAGCCACGCCTTGTACGCGGGATCGGACCATGCCCGCGCCACGACGCGCGCGCCGTTGTGCGGGCCAACGCGGTGCTCGTAGGTGTCGATCAGCTCGTCGAGCGTTGCCGGATCGACGTAGCCCTTCTGCACGAGCAGGGTCTCGAGGGCGCGCACCCGGACATCCATGTCCGACAGTGCGTTGGGGTGCGAATGGGGTGTGGTGTCTGCCATGGGTATGATTCTGCCGCAACCTGGGCGCGATTGGCGTGTCCCTTGCGCCCGCCCATGCCCGAACTGCTGCTCTGCACCCTGAACGCCCGCCACGCCCACGCGTCGCTGGGATTGCGCTGCCTGCGGGCCAACCTGGGCGAGCTGCGCGCGCGTTCGCGCATCGTCGAGTTCGTGATCGGTGCGCGCACCGAGGACATGGCCGAGAAGCTGCTGGCGCTAAATCCCCGGGTGATCGGCCTGGGCGTCTACATCTGGAACGTCGAGCAGACCACGCGGCTGGTCGAACTGCTGCGTCAGGTGGCGCCGGCCGTGAAGATTGTTCTGGGCGGGCCCGAGGTCAGTCACGAGACGCTGCAGCAGCCGATCTGCCAGATGGCCGACCACATCGTCACCGGCGCCGGCGAGCAGGCGTTCGCGAAGCTGGCCGGCCAGCTGCTCGACGGACCGCGGCCGCTGATGAAGGTCGTGCCCGGCGATGCGCCGGACCTGGCGGCCCTCACCCTGCCCTACGACGAATACACCGACGAGGACCTGAGCCAGCGTCATCTCTACCTCGAGGCCTCGCGCGGCTGTCCCTTCAAATGCGAGTTCTGCCTGTCGGCGCTGGACAAGACAGCCTGGCCCTTCGAACTGGCCCGGATGCTGCAGGCGCTCGAATCGCTGTACGCGCGCGGAGCCAGACACTTCCGCTTCGTCGACCGCACGTTCAACCTGAAGGCCGCGACCGGTGCGGCCATCCTCGAATTCTTTCTGGCACGGATCGAAGCAGCACCCGAGGATCCGGTGTTTGCCCACTTCGAGCTGGTGCCCGACCACCTGCCCGATGTGCTGCGCGATCTGATCGTGCGCTTTCCGGAGGGCTGCCTGCAGTTCGAGATCGGCATCCAGACCTGGAACCCGGCCGTGCAGGCGCTGATCAGCCGGCGCCAGGACAACGTCCGGGCCGCCGACAATCTGCGCTGGCTGCGCAGCGCGACCAATGCGCATCTGCATGTCGATCTGATCGCCGGCCTGCCCGGCGAAGATCTGACGAGCTTCGGCGCAGGATTCGACCGGCTTGCCGCGCTCGGTCCGCACGAGATCCAGATCGGCATCCTGAAGCGCCTGCGTGGTGCGCCGATCGCACGGCACACGGACACGCATCAGCTCCGCTTCAATCCTGCGCCGCCCTACAACATCCTGAGCACCCGTGACCTGTCGTTCCCGCAGCTGCAGCGGCTGGGCCGCTTCGCTCGCTACTGGGATCTGGTCGGCAACTCGGGGCGATTCCCGCGCAGCCTGAAACTGCTGCTGGGAGCGCAGCCGTTCGCCCGATTCATGGCGTTCGCGGACTGGCTTTATGCGCGCACCGACGCCACCCATCGGCTGGCCGCAGAGCGTCTGTATGAATGCGTCCATGAATGGCTGAGCAGCGAGCCGGGCCCGGCCCTGAGCCGCCCGGCCATCGACCTTGCCCTTCGAGCGGACTACGAGGCCAGCGGCGCCCGCGGCCGGCCCGCCTTCCTTGATCACGGTCTTTCGGGCGGACGACGGGCCGCCTCTGCGCAGCCCGTCGCCGTGCGCAATGCCTCGCTGGAACGCCAGACCCGCCACCTCCAAGACCCACCGGGCCGAACCTCGCCATGACCCTCACCGTCCTCGATGCGCCCGCAACGGCGCGCGCCCTGCCCTATCCGGCGCTGGCCGAAGCCCTGTCCTCGATGCTTGCCCGCAAGCATGCCGGCCAGACGGTCGCGCCCGAACGTCTGGTGGTGCCGCTGACAGGCGGCGTGCTGCTCGCGATGCCGGCCAGCGACGGCGAATTCGCGGTGACCAAGCTGGTCACCGTGCACGCCGGCAATCCGGCGCGCGGACTGCCCAGCCTGCTGGGCGAGGTGCTGCTGATGCGCGCAGACACCGGCGAGCGGCTGCTGATGCTGGACGGCCCGACGGTGACCGCGCGCCGCACGGCTGCGCTGAGCGCACTGGCGGCCCGCCGGCTGGGAGGCCGGCCGCGCACCGATCTGCTCGTGATCGGCTCCGGTGTGCAGGCCCGGGCGCATGTCGAGGCCTTCGCCAGTCTGCTCGGCGTGACGAAGGTGCGGATCACCTCGCGCGATCCGGCCAACGCCGCTCGGCTCGTCGCGCATGCACGCACCCTGGGCCTGCAGGCCGATCTGGCGCTCGATCTGCCGGCCGCGCTGGCAGCGTCGCCGCTGATCGTCACCGCCACGACGGCGCATGCCCCGGTGATGCCCGACGCGGTCCGCGGCGATGCCTTCGTCGCGGCGGTCGGTGCGTACCGGCCCGACATGTGCGAACTGCCGGGTTCGCTGGTGCGCCGGGCGACCGTGTTTGTCGACGACCTGGCGGGCGCCGGGCACGAGGCGGGCGATCTGCTGCAGGCGGGCCTGGATTTCGGCCTCGTCACGGCGCTGGAAACCGTCACCGCCGATGGCCCGCGGCCGCGGCCCGCATCGCCGGTGGTCTTCAAGAGCGTCGGGCAAGCGCTGTGGGACCTGGCCGCGGCCCGGCTCGCGTGGGATCTGCAGGATCCGACCCGGTCGCAGGCATGACGCAGGATTCGGCGATCTTCGATGTGGCAGTGATCGGGGCCGGCATCATCGGTTGCGCCTGCGCATACCGGCTGGCCGAGAAAGGGTTTCGGGTCGTCGTCATCGAGCGTGAAGCAGCGCCGGCGATGGGCTCGACCGGGCGCAGCGCGGCCGGCATACGGCTGCAGTTCTCGGATGAAACCAACGTTCTGCTGTCGGCCCACAGCCTGGCCGAGTACCGCCAGATGCCAGAGGCCGGCTACCGGCCGATCGGCTACCTGTTCTTCGTGCCCGAGGATCAGTGGGCCGCGCATTGCGCCGCCACCCCGCTTCAGCGGCGCCATGGCGCGCCGGTCCAGACCTTGAGCGTCGCCCAGGCTGCCCGGATCGTGCCGGTCGAGCCTGCGGGGCTGGCCGGCGCCACCTGGTGCGCGGTGGATGGCGTGCTCGACCCTCACGGCATCACCCTGCACTACACAAGCCGCGCACGATCGCTGGACACACGCGTGGTGCTCGGCGCCGAAGTCACCGCCATCGAGCGCTGCCGTGACGGCTGGGAAATCCGGGCAGGCGGCACGCGGCTGCAGGCTGCCCGCCTGGTCAACGCGGCGGGCGCATGGTCCGGCCAGGTGGCGAGACTGGCGGGGCTGGAGGTCCCCGTGGACGCGGCCCGCCGGATCGTCTTCGCCAGTGCGCCGCTTCCGCCAGCGCTGCGGCAGGTCCAACCCTATCCGCTGACGATCGATCTGACGACCGGCTTCTATTTCCGTTCCGAGGGGACTCGCCTGATCTTTGGCCAGAGCAATCCCCGGGACAACGGCTTTGCCGAGGGAATCGACTGGCCCTGGCTGGACACGGTCATCGAATCTGCGCTGGCGCGCTTCCCGTGGTTCGAACAGATCGCGCTGGACCGGCGCGCATCCTGGTGGGGCTACTACGAGGTCACCCCGGACCACAATGCGATCGTCGGCGCCGATCCGAATGAACCGCGCTGGTTCAATGCCTGCGGCTTCTCCGGCCACGGCGTCCAGCAGGCGGGCGCAGTCGGCCGGGTGGTCGCCGAACTGGTGTCCGGCGAGACGCCCTTCGTCGATGTCGGCCCGCTGGGCCTCGAACGTTTCAGCACCCCGGCTTCTGGCGCGGGGCAAGGCGAACGGCTGATCGTCTAGCGCCGGAGTCGCCTCGGGGGCAGCAGACGCGCCCTTCAGCACCGACAGACGGTCGCCCTTCGTGCATCGACGGCACACAGTGTGTGACAATCCACGCAATTGCGTTTCATAACGTGATATACACTGGCTCCGCGATCAACTCCTTTGGGTAGGCGAGCCGTCTGCCCTGCATGCAATGCCCCGACCCCGAAGCGCGCTTCACGAAGACGGCAAAACCGCCATCCAGGTCATTGAACGCCTGGTCTCGCTGCTGGACGCGCTGGCCGCCCAGCCCGACTCGGTCAGCCTGAAGGAGCTGTCGCTGCGCACGGGACTTCACCCCTCGACCGCGCACCGGATCCTCAATGATCTGGTGACCTCTCGATTCGTCGACCGCTCGGAGCCGGGCGCCTATCAGCTCGGCATGCGGCTGCTGGAACTCGGCAATCTGGTCAAGGCGCGGCTGAACGTGCGCGACGCGGCCCTGGGCCCGATGCGCGAACTGCACCGCGCCACCGGGCAGCCGGTGAACTTGTCGATCCGGCAGGGCGACGAAATCGTCTACATCGAGCGCGCCGTGTCCGAACGCTCGGGCATGCAGGTGGTGCGCGCGGTCGGAGGCCGGGCCCCGCTGCATCTCACGTCGGTCGGCAAGCTGTTCCTGGCGGCCGACGAGGTGCGCAATGTGCGCGCCTTCGCCACCCGCACCGGACTGGCGGGCCACACCCGCAACAGCATCACCGACATTGTCCGGCTCGAGCGTGAACTGGCGCTGGTGCGGGCCCGCGGCTATGCGCGTGACAACGAAGAGCTGGAGCTTGGGGTCCGATGCATCGCCGCGGGCATCCGCGACGATTCAGGCCGGCTGGTGGCCGGACTGTCGATCTCGGCGCCGGCGGATTTCGTGCAGGACGACTGGATCGACCAGCTGTGCCGGACCGCCGGCCAGATTTCCAGCGCGCTGGGCTACGAGCCGGTCGAGACGTAAACCGCCGCCGGGCTCGCGCCGCGTCCCGCCACACCGTTGCGCACCCGGGTGAGTGTCGGCGCACGGTGATCGGCCTCGAGCCAGTCACGGATGCGCTGCGCATCGCCGAAACGCGAATAGCGACCTGCCGAGTCGAGCAGCACCATCAGGACCGGCCGCGATTCGATGTTCGCCTGCATCACCAGGCAGCGCCCGGCTTCGGTGATGTATCCGGTCTTCTGCAGGCCGATCGACCACGAGGAATGGTCGATGAGCCGGTT
>DAONCJ010000235.1:0-6028 GCA_035401985.1 Burkholderiaceae bacterium
CTCGAACAGCTGCGCATGGTGCTCTCGATGGTCCAGGAGCAGAACGCGATCCTGATCGAGCTGCACGACCGCAAGTACGGCGTGCGGGTCGGCGTGATCCCGGACAAGTCCCTGCTGACCACCGCCCGCTTCGTGCTGGCCGTCAATGCACAGATGCCGCCCGAAGCGCTGCGCCTGCGCTTCCCGACCCAGGTCAAGATCGGTCCGGTTGAAAAGATCCGCGACCTGGTGAACCTTCAGCTGCCCGGGGTGAGCCTGCGATCGCTGCCGGTCGCTCCGCGGGAGATCCGATATCACGCGGGCTTCAATTACTTCGAGCTCGACACCAGCCACGAGCTGTGGCGCCAGCTGGCCCAGTCCGGCGGCGTGGCCCTGCATCTGTCGGGCGAGTTTCCGGGCATCGAACTCGAATTCTGGGCGATCCGCCTCTAAGGGCCGCAATCCATGGCCGACGAACCGCAACACACCCCTTTGCCCGAATCCGAGCGCACCGTCGTGCGCCCGCGGCCCGGGGCGCGAGCCGGCAGCGCCGCGTCCGCGGCCATGCCCTCACCGATGCCCGAGCCGACGCCGGCACGGGCTGCGTCCGAGCCTCGCGCCGGCGCGCCGCTCGAGCCGCTGCCCCCGGTGGGCGACAATCCGCTGCTGCGCTGCGCGCAGCCCCTGCTGGCGGTCATCCCGCAGATCCGCAACACGCTCGAGCATCCCGATCCGGCGGGCCTGAAAGAGTCGCTCAGCATCGGCGTGCGCAAGTTCGAAGGCGACGCCGCACTGGCCGGCGTGCCGCGCGAGACGATCATCGCCGGGCGCTACATCCTGTGCACCTTCCTCGACGAGACGGCGGCCTCCACCCCCTGGGGCGGCGGCGGTGTCTGGGCCAAGGAAACGCTGCTGGTGCGCTTCCACAACGAGGTCTGGGGCGGCGAGAAGGTGTTCATGCTGCTCTCCAAGCTTGCCGAGAACCCGGGCAAGAACAAGGACCTGCTGGAGCTCGTCTACTACTGCCTGTCGCTGGGATTCGAAGGCCGCTACCGCGTGCTGGACAACGGCCGCTCGCAGCTCGAACAGCTGCGCGAACGGCTGCATCTGATGCTGCGCGGCGTCATCCCGGCCCCCGAGCCGGCGCTGTCGCTGCGCTGGCGGCCGGCGGTCGTGCGGGTGCGCCGCTGGCTGTCGTCGGCGCCCTTCTGGGCGTTCTGCGCGCTGATCGGCGTGCTGGCGGTGGGCATCTATCTCACCTACAACTACCTGCTGACGTCGCGCTCCGACCCGGTCTTCGCCTCGGTCCAGGGCCTGCGCCTGCCCAATGCGGCCCCGCTGCCACCGCCGGCACCGCCGCCGCCGGCTGCCGCCAAGCGCCTGTCGCGCTTTCTCGAACAGGAGATCACCGACGGACTGGTCTCTGTGCGAGACGAAGCCGGCAAGAGCGTGATCACGATCAAGGGCGACGGCTTCTTCGAGCCGGGCAGCGCGATCATCGCACCGCGCGTCTCGCAGATCCTCGAGCGCGTCGGCCAGGGTCTGGTCGCCAACCCGGGCAAGGTGCTGGTGGTCGGACACACCGACAGCCAGCCGATCCGCTCGACGCGCTATCCGTCGAACTGGCATCTGTCGCAAGACCGCGCCCAGTCGGTGGTTCAGGTGCTCTCGCGCACGATCGCGCCGGATCGGCTCCAGGCCGAAGGCCGTGCCGACTCGGAGCCTCTCGCACCGAATGACACGCCGGCCGGGCGGGCCCGCAATCGGCGTGTTGATGTCACCCTTTATGTATCGGCTGGCGGATGAAACGCTTCTTCGGATTCTTCCTCAAACCGTGGGTCGCGATCACGCTCGGCGTGATCTGCGTGGCGCTGCTGGTCTGGTTCGCCGGACCGCTGCTGGCCTTCGCCGACTGGCACCCCTTCGAGACGGTCACCGCCCGCATCCTGCTGTTCGTGGTGCTGCTGGTCCTGTGGCTGGGCAAGCGGGTCGTGCAGTCGATCCGCGCGCGGATGGCCAATCGCCGCATGCTCAATGCGATGGCCGCCCGCGACGCAGCGGCCGCGCCGACGCCCGAAATGGGCAACGCCGCGCAGCTCGACGAAGTGCGCCAGCGCTTCGCCCGGGCCATGACGGTCATGAAGGAAACGCAGCTCGGCGGCAAGGCGGGCTGGCGCGAGCGCTGGTTCGGCGGGCGCAAGTACGTCTATCAGCTGCCGTGGTACCTGTTCATCGGGGCGCCCGGTTCGGGCAAGACGACGGCGCTGCTCAATTCCGGTCTCCAGTTCCCGCTGGCCGAAAAGCTGGGCAACGACCCGATCCGCGGCGTCGGCGGCACGCGGATGTGCGACTGGTGGTTCACGGACCAGGCCGTGATGATCGATACCGCGGGCCGCTACACGACCCAGGACAGCGATGCGCTGGCCGACGCCAGCGAGTGGAAGGAGTTCCTGAACTCGCTCAAGCGCTATCGCTCGCGCCAGCCGATCAACGGGGCGCTGGTCACCGTGAGTGTCGGCGATCTGCTGCAGCTGTCTGGACCCGAGCGCAAGGCCCAGGCCGTCGCCATCCGGGCACGCCTGCAGGAGCTGCTCGGCACCCTCGAGAACACCTTTCCCATCTATCTGCTGATCACCAAGGCCGACCTGCTGGCCGGCTTCATGGAGTTCTTCGGAGACCTCGATCGCGAGGCCCGCAACCAGATCTGGGGCGTCACCTTCGACTACCTCGAGCAGGGACCGGCGGTGCCGTCGCCTGCCGAATTCGAACAGCGATTCGACGAACTCGTGGCACGCATCGACGCCCTCACGCTCGACCGGATCCAGTCCGAGCGGGACCTGCAGCGTCGTCCCGCCATCTACGGCTTCGCCCATCAGGTGGCCAGCCTGCGCACCGCCCTGCTCGAGTTCGTGACCGAGGCCTTTCCCAAGTCGCAGCTGGCCCAGCAGCCGATGCTGCGCGGCATGTACCTGACCAGCGGCACGCAGGAAGGCAACCCGATCGACCGCGTGATGGGTTCGCTGGCGCGCCAGTTCGGCCTGCAGCGCCAGATGCTCGCGCCGCTGCGGCCCTCGGGCAAGGCGTTCTTCCTGTCACAACTGCTGCATGGGGTGATCTTCCCCGAGGCCGGCCTGGCGGGCACCAACCTTCGTTGGGAACGCCGGCTTGGCACCCTGAAGTGGGTCGCGTCGATCAGTGCCCTGGTGATCGGGCTGGCCGCTGCCGTCGGCTGGAGCCTGTCGTTCGTCAACAACTCCTCTTACATCGCCGAAGTGTCCGAGCGAGTCGAGACACTCAAGAAGGAACTGGTCGGCAAGTTCACCGGCTCGATCCCGCTCGGCGCGCTGCTGCCCTTGTACGACCGCGTGCAGGGACTGGCCACGACCGACAGCGTCACGCCGGACCATCCGAAGCTGTCGTACACCTTCGGCCTCTTCCAGGGCGGGAAGCTGTCGGCGGCGGCTGACCAGGCCTATCACCGCCTGCTGGCTCAGACGCTGGCGCCGCTGCTCGCCAACCGCATGGCCACTGCCCTCAAGGCGAGCAACACCAATCCGGTGCTGCAGTACGAGAACCTGAAGGCCTATGTGATGCTGCGCGAGCCTGACCGGCTCGATCTCGCCGAACTGCGTGGCTGGGTCGCCTTCGATCTCGAATCGCAGCCGAACATCGGCCTGTCGCCCGACAGTCAGAAGAGCCTGCTCAAGCATGTCGACGCCCTGCTCTCGCGCAGCGCCTTCCAGGACAGCGTCGCGATCGACACCGATCTGATCACGCAGGCGCGAGCCGCTCTGGGCGCCACGCCGTTCCCGCAGCGGGTCTATGAACGCCTGAAGCGCCAGGGCGTGGGCGACTTCCCGGAGTTCAAGATCACCAACGTCGGCGGCCCTGCCACGGGCACGGCGTTCGCACGCATCAGCAACAAGCCGCTGACCGAAGGCGTGCCCGGGTTCTTCAGCTTCAACGCCTATTACAAGGGCGTGTATCTGCAGCTCGATGCGCTGATCAAGGAGCTGGCCGACGAGGAAGTGTGGGTGCTGGGCATCCGCGACTCCGCGAACGCGAAACGGGCCGCTGACGTCATCGGCCGCGAGGCCCTGGCCCAGGAGGTCAAGCGCCTGTACCTGATCGACTACGCCAACACCTGGGAGCGCTTCGTCAACGACCTGACCCTCAAGCGCGGCAGCAGCCTGAACGAGGTCATGGCGATCTCGCGCCTGCTGACGGCCGCCGAGTCGCCGGTGATGCCGGTGATGAAGGCGATCGTCAAGGAGGTCAGCCTGACCGACACGCCGGTTGCGGACGCCGCCGGCCAGGTGGCGACCCAGGCGGCCGAGATCGCGCTTCAGAACACCAAGCGCAAGCTCGAACGATTCCTGGGACCGGCGCCCAAGCTGCCGACAGGCGAGCCGGCAGACAAGATCGAGAACATCGTCGACTCGCGCTTCGAGGCGCTGCGCCGCCTCGTCAAGACGCCGGCCGGAGGCGGCAAGTCGCCGCTCGAGACCTCGCTGGCCCTGACTGCCGACTACACCCAGCACCTGCTGGCGACCGACGCGGCCCGCAAGGAGGGACGTCCCCTGCCCTCCAGCGACATCCCGCTGAAGATCCAGGACGAAGCCGCGCGGATGCCCGAACCGATCAAGGGGATGCTCAAGACCCTCGTCACCGGCGCCTCGGCGCTCGACAGTGGCGCCACCCGCGAGGTCCTGGCCAAGCAGCTCGCCGCGCTGGGCGAGGATTGCATCAAGCTGGTGGGCAATCGCTACCCGCTGACCCGCGGCAGCGCCAGCGATGCCACCACCGAGGACTTCGCACGCGTTTTCGCCGCCAAGACCGGCATGCTGGACGAGTTCTTCCAGAAGAATCTGGCGCAGCTCGTCGACACCCAGGTGAAGCCCTGGAAGTTCCGCGATCCCAAGATGGGCGACAGCGAAGCGCTCAAGCAATTCCAGCGGGCCGCCGAAATCCGCGACGTGTTCTTCAGAGGCGACAACCGGATCGTCCAGATGAGCGTGGTCTTCAAGCCGCTCGAGATGGACACCTCGCTCAGCCTGATGAACCTCAACGTCGACGGGCAGGAGCTGCGCTATCAGTTCGGCCCGCTCACGCCCAAGACCTTCCAATGGCCGGGTCCGGGCGGCACGAACCAGATCCGGCTGCAGGCCAGCGCGAAGGATCCGCCCAAGGATTCGCAGCTGGTGTTCGAGGGCCCCTGGGCGCTGTTCCGGATGTTCGACAAGGCGCAGATCGAGCAGACGCCTCAACCCGAGAAGTTCCGCGCCGCCTTCACGCTGGACGGCAAGCGGGTGCAGTTCGAGGTCACCGCCAGCAGCGCCCGCAATCCGTTCCGCCTGCCCGACCTGCAGGCGTTCCAGTGTCCGAAGCAGCTCTGACACCGTGGACGCTTCCGAGGAGTCCACGCTAGGCGGCGCAGGCTTTCCGCAGTCCGACGGTGCCACCACGCCGATGCCCTGTGTCGGGTGGTTCGGCAAGATCCCCTCAGTCGGCGACTTCGTCACCCGGCGTCTTCCACCCAGCTTTGTCCGACCCTGGGACCAGTGGCTGCAGACCGGCATGCTCGAAAGCCGGCGCCACATCGGCGATCAATGGGTGGACGTGTACCTCACCTTCCCGGTCTGGCGCTTCCTGCTCCCGCTCGGAGTGCTGGGCCCGACCGCCTGGACCGGCGTGCTGATGCCCTCGGTCGACCGGGTGGGCCGATATTTCCCGCTGACCCTGGCCGCACCGCTGAACCGCAGCGACTTCGACGGCCTGGGCCTGGACGACCTGGAGGCGCTGCTCAAGGGCATGGAGGAGGCCGGTCTGGCCGCCCTGGACGGCGAACCGATCGACCCCTTCGACCTGCGCATCCGCAGCCTGCGGCATGCGCCCGTCCGCGCCGTGGGCGCCCTGCCACCGCTGACCCGTCTCGAAGATGAAGATCAAGTCGGCCATTGGCCACTTGCGCAGGGGCTGGACGTCGCGCTGCGCCAGCAGGCTGCACAGCATCTGTTGTCGTTTCTGGGCAGACGTTCGCTCTGGTGGT
>DAONCJ010000236.1:0-6026 GCA_035401985.1 Burkholderiaceae bacterium
CCCGCTGCTGCTGGCCGCCGGACAACTCATGCGGATATGAACGCACCCGCAACGCGGGCTCGGGAACGCCCACTTCATCAAGCAGCTGGACTGCGCGCGCGCGCGCCGTGCGGGCGGGCAGGCGCAGATGCAGGCGCAGCACTTCGGCGATCTGTTCACCGACGGTGAAGACCGGATTCAGGGAGCTCATCGGCTCCTGGAAGATCATCGACACCTGCGCACCGCGCAGCGCCCGCAGTTCCGCCGCTGGCGCCTCGAGCAGCGATCGGCCGTCCAGGCGGATCTCACCGCGGATGCGGGCGCTGGTCGGCAGCAGGCCCAGGACCGCCATCGCGGACACGCTCTTGCCACTGCCCGACTCGCCGACGAGAGCCACCGTCGTGTTTTCCGGCACCGCGAACGAGACGCCCTTGAGCGCCTCGGTCGTCACGCCGCGCTCGAGTTCGAACGACACCTGCAGGTTCTCGACCTGCAGCAGCTCGGCGCTCATCGGCGGGTCTCGCTGCGCAGGCGTGGATCGAGCGCATCGCGCAGCGCGTCGGTCAGCATCGAAAAGGCGGTGACCAGCACCGCCATGCTGACCGTCGCGGCCAGCAGCTGCCACCACTTGCCCACCACCAGCTCGGCCTGCGCCTCGGCGAGCATGGTGCCCCACGACACCTGGTCGAGCGGGACCCCGAAACCGAGGAACGAGAGGATCACTTCAGCCTTGATGAACGACACCACATGCTGGGACAGCTGCACCAGCGAGACGTGGCTGACATTGGGCAGGATGTGCGAGAACATCCGGGCGCC
The DNA here is from genome assembly GCA_035401985.1 of Burkholderiaceae bacterium. Lineage (GTDB taxonomy): Bacteria > Pseudomonadota > Gammaproteobacteria > Burkholderiales > Burkholderiaceae_E > Quisquiliibacterium. The sequence continues at coordinate 796 of DAONCJ010000236.1, forward strand.
GGGGCTGGCGCCGATCGCCTCGGCGGCGCGCACATAGTCGCGCGAGCGGTGCTTGAGGTATTCGGCGCGCACCAGCCGGTAGATGCCGGTCCAGCCCGTCAGACCCAGGATCACGATGATGTTCACGAGGCCCGGTCGCAGCACGGCCGCGAACGCGAGAATCAGCAGGATGCCGGGAATCGCGGTGAACACGCTGTAGAACCACTCCAGCAGATCGTCGACCCAGCCGCCGGAGAACCCCGCCCACGCCCCCAGCACGGTGCCGATCAGCGTGGCCAGCAGCGCCGCGCTCAGGCCCACGAACAGGGACACTTCGGTGCCCTTGATCGCCTTGGCAAGCACGTCGCGTCCCCATTTGTCCGCACCCATGGGAAGCGTCTGCGCGCGCGCCTGCTCGGTCGTCTTCAGCTCGGCGGCCCGCCGGTCCCATTCGGCATAGCGCGGCGCAAGCGGGTCGATGTCGGTCAGGTCCACCGGTGTCCCGGCAGCCGCACCCGTCAGCGATCCGGACCCGGCCGCACCGGGGGTCGCGCCGGCCGGCGTGGATGTTCCGGGCTCGCCGGCACCCGCGGCCCAGCTCGGCGGGGCGTAGGAAACCGCCACCTCGCGGCTCCAGTCGCGCGCGACCAGTCCCGACCAGGCGGCCAGCATCAGCAGCACATAGGCCGCCACGATGGCCATCGCGACCAGCGCCACTCGGTCGCGCCGCAGGCGTCCCCAGGCCAGTGCGAGCAGGCCCGACCTCAGGCCCGCACCGTGCACGGCCGGGGCGCGCATCGCCCGGTTCATCGGCGCATCCCTCACTTGTAGCTCAGCCGCGGATCGGCGGCGCGGTACAGCACATCGACCAGCAGATTGATCAGCATGGTCAGCACCGCGAGGCTCACGGCCACGGCCTTGATCACCGGAAAGTCGCTGCGCTCGACCGCGGTGATCACCTCGCGGCCCAGGCCCGGAATGGAGAAGAACTTCTCGAGCAGAAAGGATCCGACGAAGACCCCGGGCAGGTTGGTCGCGACGTGGGTGAGAATCGGAATCAGCGCGTTGCGCAGCACATGGCGCAGCAGGATGGCGGTCTCGGACAGTCCCTTGGCGCGCGCCGTGCGTACGTAATCCTGTTCGAGCTCTTCGAGGCAGAACGAGCGGTAAAGCCGGATCTGCGGCGCCAGCGAAACCGCGACCGCGCACAGCACGGGCAGCGGGGCATAGACCAGCAGGTTCTTCAGCGGATCGTCGCTCCATCCCTGCACCGGGAACCAGCCGAGCTGGAATCCGAACAGGTACTGGAACACGATGATGTAGACGAGGAAGGAGACCGACATCGCGACGGTGCACAGGATCATGATGTGCCGATCGGTCAGCGTGCCGCGGACCCGCGCGACGGCCAGCGCGAGCAGCACGCCCAGCACGGTTTCGAGCACCAGCACCGGCAGCATCACGGTCAGCGTCGGACCCAGCCGGGTCAGGAAAATGTTGCGCACCTCCTCGTTGGTCGCCCAGCTTCGGCCGAAGTCGAAGGTGAGCACCTGACGGGCGAACAGCGCGAGCTGGTTCCACCATGGCTGGTCCACACCGAGCGAGGCGCGGATCTCCTGCACACGGACAGGATCGGCGATCAGGCCGGCGAGCTGCTCGGCCGGATCACCGCCGACCCAGTTGAACAGCACGAAGATGAGCACCATCACACCGGCAAGTGTGGGGATCATCTGCCACAGGCGTCGGATCAGAAAGCGGGTCATGGGCGGCAAGCATAGAATCGAACCGGCCTGAAACCAAACCGCCCCGACATGCTGTCACGCCTGCTATGCGTTCTCGCGCTGTCCGTCCTGATGCTCCCGGCCGTGCCAGGCGCAGCCCCGAGCGATCGCGGCCCGCACGCGCAGACGACCCCAGGCACGGCGCGCGTGCTGCGCTATGCGTTCCCGGTGGCCGAGACGGGCTTCGATCCGCCGCAGATCAGCGATCTGTACTCGGCGACGATGATTGCGCACATCTTTGATTCACCACTGCAGTACGACTATCTGGCCCGCCCTGCGCGTCTGAGGGCGGCCACCGCGGCTGCGCTGCCCGAGGTGTCGGCCGACGGGATGACGATCAGGGTCACGCTGCGCCCCGGCATCCATTTCGCCGACGACCCGGCATTCAAGGGACAGCGCCGGGAACTGACCGCGCATGACTACGTCTACAGCATCAAGCGCCACTTCGACCCGCGCTGGCGCAGCTCGAGCCTGGGCACCTTCGAAGACTATCTGGTGGGATTGCGCGAACTGCGCGCCGAGGCGCTGCGCAGCGGCCGCTTCGACTACGACACCGAGGTTCAAGGGCTGCGCGCCATCGACCGCTACACCTTCGAGATGCGCCTGCTCAAGCCCAATTTCGTGCTGGTGTACGCGCTGGCCGACTGCCGGGCGACCTGCGCGGTTGCCCGTGAAGTGATCGAGGCCTACGGCGACAAGATCATGGAGCATCCGGTGGGCACCGGGCCGTTCCGGCTGAGCTCATGGAAGCGCTCGTCGCGGCTGATCTTCGAGCGCAATCCGACGTACCGCGACGAGGTCTACGACGCAGTACCGCCCCCGGGAGACCCGCGGCTCCAGGAGGTCGCCGACCGCCTGCGCGGACGCCGCCTGCCGATGCTCGATCGGGTCGAGATCGACATCGTCGAGGAGGCTCAGCCGCGCTGGCTGGCGTTCCTGAACAATCAGCACGACCTGATCGAGATGGTGCCCAATGAGTTCGCGCTGACCGCCTTTCCGGGCGACCGGCTGGCTGCCTACCTGGCCCGGCGCGGCGTGCGCATGGAACGCTACGCGAGGATCGATCTGCGCTACACGTTCTTCAACTGGGCCGATCCGGTGGTCGGCGGACCGCAGCCGGAGCGGGTGGCGCTGCGCCGCGCGATTTCGCTGGGTTACAACAGCGAGGACGACCTTCGCATCCTGCGCCGCAACCAGGCGCTGCCGGCCCACGGCCTGGTTCCACCCGGCGCCGCGGGCCACGATCCCGATCTGCGCAGCGACATGAACACGTACAGCCCGGCACGCGCCAGGGCGCTGCTCGACCTGTACGGCTATACCGATCGGGACGGCGACGGGTACCGCGAGCAGCCCGACGGGCGACCGCTGAGCCTCGAATTCGCGACCGGCAATGATCAGTCGGCCAAGCAGGTGAACGAACTGTGGAAACGCAGCATGGACGGCATCGGCATCCGGCTGGCCTTCAAGCGCTCGAAGTGGCCCGAGCAGTTGAAAGCCGCGCGGGCCGGCAAGCTGCAGATGTGGTCGGTCGGCAGCAGTTCCAGCGCGCCTGATGCCGAAAGCACGCTGTCGTCGCTGTACGGTCCCAACACGGGCCGGCAGAACCTCAGCCGCTTCGATCTGCCCGAGTTCAACCGCCTGTACGACCAGATGGTCACGCTGCCCGACGGATCGGCGCGCAACGAGCTGATCCGCAATATGACGCGCCTGGCTCTGGCGTACCGTCCGTGGAAGGTCCATGTCCACAGCATCAGCACCGACCTCACTCACCCGCGTGTGATCGGCTGGACACCGCACCCGGTGATGCGCCGGCGCTGGGACTATATCGATGTCGCGCCCGAGGCGAACGAGCGCACCGGCACGCAGGTCTCGACGGGCTCGCGCTGATCGTCGCGGCACGAAGCCTGCGCAGGGGGTGGTACGCTGGCGAGTCCACCCGACGGATCCGCAACATGGCAGGACAGCAGCACGATCACAGCCACGGTCACGGGCCTGACCACGATCATGACCACGAGCACGTCACCGGCGATCCCGCCGATCCGCGCTACCGGCGCGTGCTGTGGTGGGCACTGCTGATCAACGCGGCTCTGTTCTTCATTGAACTGGCCGGCGCCGTGGGCGCCGACTCGGTGTCGCTGCTCGCCGATGCGATCGACTTCGCCGGTGACGCGCTCAATTACGGCCTGTCGCTGATGGCGCTGGCGATGGGCCTCGTCTGGCGATCTCGGGTGGCGTGGCTCAAGGGCGTGACGATGCTCGTCTGGGGCCTGGCGGTGCTGGCGCGCGCCGGCTGGATGGCCTGGGATGGCACGCTGCCGCGGGCCGAGACGATGGGCGCGGTGGCGATCCTGGCGTTCGCCGCCAACCTGGGCGTGGCCTTCATGCTGTATGCCTATCGCGAAGGCGATGCCAACATGCGTTCGGTCTGGCTGTGCACCCGCAACGATGCGATCGGCAATGTCGCTGTGATGCTCGCCGCGGCCGGCGTGTTTGCCACGTCCTCGGCCTGGCCGGACCTGATCGTGGCCGCCGGCATGGCGCTGCTGGCGGTCAGCGCGGGTCGGGAAGTTCTGAAACGGGCCGGCCACGAAATGCGTTCGGCCCCTCCACCACACGAGCACTGACGATGGCCTCCAGACCGGCGGGCGGCAGCACACACGAATGCGATGTCCTGGTGATCGGCTCGGGAGCGGGCGGCCTTTCGGCCGCGATCACCGCGCGCCTGCACGGGCTGGACGTGATCGTGGTCGAGAAGCAGGAGCGCTTCGGGGGCACCACCGCGCGCTCGGGCGGCTGGCTTTGGATCCCGATGAATCCGCTGTCGATCGCCGAGGGCGTGCAGGACAGCCTCGAGGACGCGCGCACCTACCTGCGCCACGAGACCGGCGCCCACTACGATGCCGCGCGCGTCGATGCCTTCCTGACCGAAGGCCCCCGCATGATCGATTTCTTCCTGAAGCACACCGCGGTGCGCTTTCAGGGCGGATACGCGTTCCCCGACTACCATCAGGCGCAGCCCGGCGCGCGGGCTGGCGGACGGCCGATCGTGGCCGAGCCCTTCGACGGGCGTGAGCTCGGCGAGCACCTGACGCAGCTCGCCCCGCCCCTGCGTGAGCTGTCGTTCGCCGGTCTGGTGATCGGCTCGGGCAACGACCTGAAGCACTTCTTTCACTTCACCCGGTCCTTCGAATCGTTCCGCTTCGTGGTCGCGCGTGTCTGTTCGCATCTGTGGGACCTGGTCCGCCATGGTCGCGGCATGCGGCTCGTCAACGGCAATGCGCTGGCCGGACGGCTGGGCAAGTCGCTGTTCGACCTTGGCATACCGTTGTGGCTGAACACACCGGCGCGTGAACTGCTGCGCGACGGCGAAGCCGTCACCGGCGCGATCGTCGAGCAGCACGGCAAGCCGGTGACGATTCGCGCGCGACGCGGGGTGGTGCTGGCCAGCGGCGGCTTTCCGCACGACGCCGAACG
>DAONCJ010000237.1:0-6018 GCA_035401985.1 Burkholderiaceae bacterium
AGCCACACCGTGACCCCCGCAACGGTCGCCGCCTGCAGCCAGCGGCGGCGGGTCAGGCCGCCGCGCGGAATGGTGGTGGAGACATCGTCGTCCATGGAGCGTTACGGCAATTCGCGCGCCTGGCCTCCCGTGACCGAGTCTTCGGCGTGTGCGTCAATGCGATGGGCCGGGCAACGGGCGCGCCCATCCGGAGGGGTTACCGTCGTCTGGTGCGCGCAGAGCATTGCCCGGGCCGGGCGGGCAGAAACGGCGTCGGCCTGGGCGGTCCCACAAGGCCGCGGCGCAGCACGAGCCGCCGCAACCAGTCGGCGCCGCAGAGGCAGGCGCCGTCAGCAGACGCTGCAGAGGTCATGGTGTTAATGCGAACTCCGATGAATGTACGTGCTCGGGCCGCACGCCCATGCCGAGAAGGCATGCCGCGACACGCTGCAGCGCAGGCACCGCGCTGACAAGACGCACCGGCAGCGGCACTTCGAGCGCGGCGCCGCTCAATACGGGCACGAGGACGTTGTTCTGGATCGCGAGCTGCGCCGCCTGCGTCGCCATCGTCGGCCACAGGCGGCGTTTGCGCACCGCGTCAAGATCGCCATCGGCGACGATGCCCGCGCGCAGCTTCGCGGCGAGCAGATTTGCAGTCGCGACGGCGTCCTGGATGGCCAGGTTGATGCCGACGCCGCCGATCGGCGACATTGCGTGCGCCGCGTCGCCGATGCACAGCAAGCCCGGCCGCGACCACTGCGTCAGACGGTCGACGGTAACCGTCAGCAGCTTGACTTCGTCCCACGAGCGAACGTCGGCGTCGAGGTGCGGCGCGAGGATCGGCGCGGCGCCCGCCACCTGGGCTCGGAACTCCTCGATCGGCCGCTGCTGCAGCGCCGCAGCGCCGCCCTTGGCAATGACGAAGGCGCACTGCCAGTAGTCGCCGCGATCGAGCGTGACGACGAAGTGGCCGCGGGCGATGCGCGCGAGGCTGCTGTCGAGCGCGGCCGGATCGCGTCGAACACGAAACCAGAGCACGTCGATCGGCGCGCCGAGATCGTCGACCGCAAGAGACGCGGCCGCGCGAACGGTGGAGTGACGGCCGTCGCAGCCCACGGTGCAGTCTGCGCGGAGCTCGAAGGGGCCGTCCGGCGAGGTGCCGCGCACGCCGACGACGCGGCCGCCCTCCTCGATCAGGCTCGTCGCCTCAGTGCGCATCGCCAGCGTGAACGTGCGCAGCAGCCGCGCCCGCGCGGCGAGGAAGTCAAGAAAGTCCCACTGCGGCATCATCGCGATGAACGCGTAGCGCGACGGCAGGCCGCGGAAGTCGACGAGTTGGACGTGCTTGTCGCCGAACCAACCGCCGAGGACCTCGAGGCGCCGGTGTGGCCGCTCGAGGAAGGCGTCGAGCCAGCCGAGCTCGTCAATCACGCGCAGCGTCGACGGATGGACGGTGTCGCCGCGAAAGTCGCGCAGGAAGTCGGTGTGCTTCTCGAGCACCACTGTGCGAACGCCAGCGCGCGCCAGCAGGGTGCCGAGCATCATCCCTGCCGGCCCGCCGCCGACGATGCAGCACTGCGTCGGGGAGAAGTTGTGGCGCGCGTCGCTCATGCAGGCTTGTCCACCACGACGCCGGCGGCAACCACAGCCAGGCGGTCGCGCTGCACCTGGCCGGGGCGAACACGCTATTCGTCTCCGCCCGGGCGCTGCCGGAAGCTCAGCAGCGCGCGCTGCAGGCCGTTGCGGCCCACCTGCACGTGCCGGCTCAGCGCCACACCATCGGGTGAGGTGGCCTGCACGATGTAGCGACCGGGCGGAAGCTCGGCCAGCAGCCACGGCCCATTCACCGCCCCCTGCAGCATGACATCGCCCGAGCGCTCGTCGACGACACGCACATCGACATCCGCCAGGTAGTTGCCGTTGCGCGCCGCCGTCGAAACCCAGAGGTTGTAGTCGCCGAACATTGTGCGCAGTTCCTCGCGCTCGCCGAGGCCGACGCCGCCCATGGCATAGCGCACGCCGTTATCGACGGTGCCGGTCTGTACGGCGGCCACGGCCGGCAGTGCCGTGGCAAGTGCCAGGCAGGTGGCCGGCAGCAGAAGGTGCATTCGTCGAGAGCTTGATCGCATCGTGTTCTCCTTGGGCGGCTCGTGCAGGCTCGGTGCTGCAGCCGCAGGTTGCGTGGTGCTAAGCCCGTCGCGCCGTGTGGCGCTTGGCCTTACCGGCCACGCCGTCACGGACGCAGCCCTGACAGGGAGTGGCAAGCGCCATGCCGGCGGCCAGTCCACGGTGCTTGCCTCTGTTGCCCTAGCCGTGCTTGTCGGCCGAGTGGGGGGGCTGCACCGACCACGCCGCCGGCTCGTCGTCCTTGTCGGCCTGGGCCGCCGCGGCTGTCGCCTGCACCTTGTCCGGCGCGTGGTGTGCGGGTGCGTAGATCGTGTAGATCTGCATCGGCTCTGTTCCGGTGTTGGTCACGTTGTGCCAGGTGCCTGCCGGAACGAGCACGCACCAACCGTCCGAGACTTCCTTCTCGAACGTCAGTTGATCCTTCGAGGATCCCATCTGCACGAGCCCGCGTCCCGCGTCGAGTCGAAGGAACTGGTCGGTTTCCGGATGGGCTTCCAGGCCGATGCTTTCGCCTGCGGGTATCGACATCAGTGTCACCTGAAGGTATCGCCCACTCCAGGCGACGGAGCGGTAGTTCGAGTTCTCTTTCGTCGCGCGTTCGATGTCGAACGATTGCGGCTGGGGTCCGATGTCGATGATCCTGTCGGCCGTGCTGCCCATGTCGAAGCTCCTTCGGTTGGTGAAAACAAGTATGCGGGGGACAGGCCCTGTCGAAGATAGGGCGCTGCTGCGCGGCGGTCTGTGCGTTGGGGAACACGGCGCCGACGACGAAGGAGTCTGGCGTTCTGGCCGATCAGCGGCTCACGATCGGTCGATCAGTCGCTTGATACCCAGCGCCTTCAGCACATACTTCTCGTAGATGGGCTCGGGATTGCCGCTCTTCATCTTGCGCATGAAGTACTTCTCGAACGCGATCTTGGCCAGGTGCACCCACTTGCCCTTCTTGAACCAGTTGACGTTGCGTGGCGGGATCTGCGGCAGCGCCACGAATGCCGCGCCGGTGTCGCCCATGTCGGCCAGGCAGATCGCGTTCCACGTGCCCTTGGCGGTTGGCGACTTGCCGGCCAGTTCGTCGGCGATGTTTTGAGCGATGGCCCCCACCATGCTCTCGATCATGTAGCCGGTCTTGGGCGCGCCCGTCGGCACGGGTGTCACTTCCACTGGCGGAATGGCCACACACACACCGGCCGAGAAAATATTGGGGTACGCCCTGCTGCGCTGGTGGTCGTCGATCAGCACGAAGCCGCGCGGGTTGCACAGGTCGGGAACGGCTGCCACCGGGTCGACACCCTTGAACGCGGGCAGCATCATCGCCAGCTTGAAGGGCAGTTCGTGCTCGCGCCGCGCCTGGCCCAAATCGTCCAACTCGGTGGTGAACAGCTTGCCGGCTTCCACCCGCGTGGTCCTGGCGTTGCAGACCCATTTGATGTCGTGGCCGCGCAGTTCGGACTCGAGCATGCTCTTGCTGTCGCCCACACCGCCCAGTCCCATGTGGCCGATGTAGGGCTCGCTGGTGACGAAGGTGATGGGCACCTTGTGGCGCAGCTTGCGCCTGCGCAGGTCGGTGTCGACGATGAAGGTGAACTCGTAGGCAGGGCCGAAGCAGCTGGCACCGGGCATGGCACCGATCACCATCGGGCCGGGGTTCTTCAGGAACTCCTGGTACTCGGCCCAGAAGGCCTGGGCATGCGGCACGGTGCACACCGAGTGCGTGTGGCCGCCGTGCGGGCCGGCGCCAGGCACCTCGTCGAAGCTGAGCTTGGGGCCGGTGGTGATCACCAGGTAGTCGTAGTCCAGCGTCTCACCGCCGTCCAGCGTCAGCCTGTTGGCCTTCGCGTCGATGGCCGACACGGCCTTCGCGACAAAGCCGATGCCCTTGCGTTCCAGGCAGGGGCGGATCGGCAGGGTGGTCTCGTCCCCCTGGCGCCAACCCACCGCCACCCAGGGGTTGGACGGCGTGAACTGGAAGGTGTCGCTCGCGTTGACGACGGTGACGCGGTGCTCGTTGGACAGCAGAGCGCGGATCTCATAGGCGGCCGGCATGCCGCCCAGGCCGGCGCCGATGATGACGATGTGAGCCATGGCTTGTCTCCGTTGATTTTCAGTTGTGTTGAATTTCCATCGCCAGATACCGCCACGGGTATTATAGAGGCCTTTCCAGCGCCAGCGCGCGACACAGGCGACACGCTTCCTGCGGTGCGGCTGGCAATCGCTTCTCCGGCCTTCGGGCCACAACGACTTGTGAGGTCAGACATGTACGGATTCACCACCACGCTCACCTGCTCGTCGTTTGACGACGCGCTGGCCAAGACCACGGCAGCACTGAAGGCTGAAGGTTTCGGTGTGCTGAGCGACATCGATGTCCAGCGCGCAATGAAGGAGAAGCTCGGCGCCGACATGCCGCCCTACCGCATCCTGGGCGCCTGCAATCCGCCGCTGGCGCACCAGGCCTTGCAGGCCGAGCCGGATATCGGTCTGCTGCTGCCCTGCAACGTGATCGTCCGCGAGGAGGCGCCGGGCCGTTTCGTGGTCGGCTTTCTCGATCCGCAGACCATGGTGGGCCTTGTCGGCAAGCCGGGCGTGAAGACGGTGGCCGATGAGGCGGAGAGTCGGCTGCGCCGTGTTTGTGCTGCCTTGAACGGAAGCGCCAACGCCACGGTCTGACGGCACCCGCTGCGGCGAGGCTGATCGGTGATTGCGGGAATGACCCGCTTCACCACTTCATTTCGCCCTTGTTGACCTTCGCTCCGATGTCCAGCGCGATGCCCAGGCCGGCTTCGGGGTAGGCACGCTTCATTGCCTCGATGAGTGCCGCGCTGTTCGCCGCCTTCGGCAGTTCCTGCTCGAAGCGCGCCAGGTAGGCCTGGCTCCAGGTCAGCTGCGAAACATCCTGCTGCTGGCCCGGCAGACTGTGGCCCGCAATCACCACCGCCGGTTGCAACGCGGCCATCGTGCCCAGCTTCTTCGCCCAGTCGGCGCGCTCCTGAGCGCTTTGCGCGTCGGCAGTCCACAGGTGCAGGCCCGCATAGACGTTCACGCCGCCGGCAATGGTCCTGATCGACGGAATCCACACATAGGTGCGGTGCGGCAGTCTGTCGTCCAGACCGCCGATTTCCAGTGTCTGCCCTTCCAGCGCAAGGGTGTTGCCCGGCAGCACCTCGGGCAGCGGCACCGCCTTGGGTGCATTAGCGCCCATGCGCGGGCCCCACACCTGCAGCTTGGTGCCGAGCGTGGCTTCGATCTTCTTCAGCGTCGGCGCGGTGGTCACCACCCTGGCGTCGGGGAAGAACTGCTTCAACACCTCGATGCCGAAGTAGTAGTCGGGGTCGGCCTGGCTGATGTAGATGGTCTTCAGCGTCTTCCGGCTGTCCAGCACCATCGCGGCGATGCGCAGGGCGTCGGCCCGCGTGAAGCCGGTGTCCAGCAGCACCGCATCCGTCTTGCCGGCCACCAGCACCGCGTTGACATGAAAGCTGCCACTGTCGGCGTTGTAGACCTGCACGGTCAGGGGCGGGGCGGTTTGAGCGGCTGCGTCACTCGCGACGACGCCCAGGCTCAGCGCGGCGGGCAGCAGGCCCAGGGTCAGGCGCTTCAAGGTCTTCATCATGGTCTCCATCAAACGGCGGGTTGGTCGATGGGGAGACTGTATTGATTCGTCATCCGAACATAAACTTCGACTCAGTCAAATGATTGTCAAAGAAATCGAGTCAACGCATGGACCAGCTGAGTGCCATCCGCTCCTTCGTGGAGATCGTCGATCAGGGCAGCCTCACTCGGGCGGCAGAGGGCTTGAACCTGTCGCGCGCGATGGTCAGCCGCCATCTCGAGAGCCTCGAACGGTGGCTCGGCGCCCGATTGCTGCATCGGACGACGCGCCGTGTCAGCCTCAGCGCGGCCGGCGAGGAAGCGCTG
>DAONCJ010000238.1:0-5998 GCA_035401985.1 Burkholderiaceae bacterium
GTGCCGGACTTCAACGGCACACCGGCCCGCGCCACGGCATTGCTCGGCATCGCCGCACTGGCCGTCTGGGCGTGGCAGACCGTGCTTGCCGCCCGCCTGGCCCTGGACGCCCGGGTGTTCGATGCGTTCACGCGCGGGCCGGATGAACGCCTGCAACCGGCCGGCTTCGACCAGGCACTGACCCGGGCCGGCCTGCGTGCCGCAGCGGCGCCGCGCAGCATGGACGCACGCTGGCAGGGCACGAAGCGACTGCTCGTGCAACAGATGCAATGCGTCGGCGCGCTCGCGCTGATGGCGATGTTTCCACTTGTCTGGATCGGAGCGAACGCATGATCGCCTCACTGGTGGCACGCGCCATCATCGTCTTCGTGTACCTGGTGACCGGGGTGCGGGCCCGCTGGCTGGGCTGCGCTCCGGCGGCGACGCAACGCGTCTACTTTGCCAATCACGCCAGTCATGGCGACTTCGTGCTGGTGTGGTCGGTGATGCCGCCGGTGCTTCGCAAACGAACCCGGCCGGTCGCGGGCGCAGACTACTGGAACCGCTCGGCATTGCGCCGATTCATCGGTGCCAGCGTCTTCAACGCGGTGCTGATCGACCGCGACCCGCAATCGCGCACCGCCGATCCGGTGGCGATGATGGAGGACGCATTGGCCGGCGGAGATTCGCTGATCATCTTCCCGGAAGGCACGCGCAACACCGGTGACACACCGCTGCTGCCCTTGAAGAGCGGGCTGTTCCACCTGGCTTCGCGCCGCCCGGACATCGAGTATGTCCCGGTCTGGATCGAGAACATCGGCAGGGTGCTGCCCAAGGGCATGCTGCTGCCTGTGCCGCTGCTCTGCAGTGTCAGCTTCGGCTCGCCGCTGACACTGACCGCGGGCGAAAGCCGGGACCAGTTCCTGTCGCGCGCCCGCAGCGCCATGCTGGCGATGCGCCCGCGCAGCACATCGGAGGTCGCGCCGACATGACCCGCATGCAGATGCTGTTCAGCGGTGTCTTTGGCGCGCTGGCGCTGGCCAGCGTGATCGGCGGCACGCTGAAGTACGCGGTGGCTCATGGCCAGTCACACGGCGTCATCGACAACCTGAATGCCCGGATCCGCGCCTGGTGGTGGATGGTCGCGCTGATCGGCCTTGCCTTCGTCTTCGACAAAGGCGGCGTGCTGGTGCTGTTCGGACTGGCGTCATTCCTAGCGATGCGCGAGTTCTTCTCCATGACCTACATGCGCCGCGGCGACCATGCGGCACTCGCCTTGTGCTTCTTCGTCGTGCTGCCGGTCCAGTACTGGCTGCTGTGGACCGGCTGGTACGGCCTGTACGCGATCTTCATACCGGTCTACGCGTTCCTGATCCTGCCGGTGGCGGCCGTGCTGCAATCGGACACGGTGCGCTTCCTCGAGCGGGTGTCGAAGGTGCAGTGGGCCGTGATGATCTGCGTGTACTGCCTGTCGCACGTGCCCGGACTGCTGATGCTGGACATCCCTGGCTATCAGGGCCAGAACCTGATGCTGATCGCGTTCCTGATCATCGTCGTCCAATCCAGCGACGTGCTGCAGTACGTGTGCGGCAAGCTGATGGGCCGGCGCCTCGTCGCGCCGCTGCTGTCGCCTTCCAAGACCGTCGAGGGACTGGTCGGCGGGGTGCTGTGCGCCACGCTGCTGGGCGCGGCGCTGTGGTGGATCACCCCCTTCAATCCCTGGCAGGCCGGCGCGATCGCCTTCGTCATCAACCTGATGGGCTTCCTGGGCGGCCTGGTCATGTCGGCGATCAAGCGCGACCATGGCGTCAAGGACTGGGGGTCGATGATCGAGGGTCACGGCGGCGTCCTCGACCGGCTGGACTCGGTGGTGTTCTCGGCGCCGATCTACTTCCACATCGTGCGCTACTGGTGGGAGCCCTGAGCGCGCGCGCTCGCCTCGGAGCGCTCAGGCGGTCAGTGCATAGAACGCCATCACCGGACTGCGCACCGGCAGCGCCTGGAAGCCGCTGAAGCCCGCCGCCATGGCCAGCTCGCGGGCCCGGGCCGGCCCCCAGCACGCCCCCAGACCCGGCCCGCCCTGCGCCAGCGACTGCGGCACGCAATGCAGGCAACTGATCGCGTACAGCATCCGCGCAAAGGGGTTGCCCACGTTGTTCTCCAGCCGATCGTCGACGGCCGGCTCGACCATCAGGTAGGTGCCTCCCGGCGCGAGCGCCGAGCGGATGCGCGCCAGGACCGCCCCCGGGTCCGGCAGGTCGTGAATCACATCGAAGGTGGTGATCAGGTCGTAGCCGGGCTGCGATTCGAGCGCATCGGCGCTGGCCTGGATGAAGCGGACCCGGTCCTGCAGCCCTTCCTCACGCGCATAGCCCCGCGCGATCTCGATCGACCGGGCGTCCAGGTCCAGACCCTCGATCTGCGCGTCCGGAAACGCTTTCGCCAGGATCAGCGGCACCACGCCGGTGCCGCAGCCGACGTCGATGGCCCGCCCGCCAGCCTTCAGGCGCTCGATGGCGCCTGGCACCGCGGGCAGCCAGGTGCGCACCAGCCGGCTCTCGTAGACCGGCCGGTTCATCTGCTCCAGCGCCAGCGGCATGCCGGCGCCGAATTCGGCGAACGACACGCCGCCGCCTCGCTCGAACGCGGCCGCCAGCCGGGGCGCCATCGCCATCAGTCCGGGCAGGCCGTCGAACAGGCCGCCAAGGAAATACTCGGACTGGGGCTGCGAGAAGAACAGCGCATGCTCCTCAGGGAGCGTGAAGCGTTCGTCCTGCGGGTCGTACTCGACATAGCCGGCACTGGCCATGGCGGCCAGCCACTCGGCGACATAGCGATGTCCGATCCCCGTGCTGTCAGCCAATTCATCGGCGCGCAGAGCCCCCGCACCGGCCATCGCCCTGAACAGCCCGACCCTCACGCCGACATGCACGAGCGCGGCCGCCATGGCCGTGCCGGCATCGCCGACCACCTTCTGCATGAACTGCTGGGATTTCGCCTTGTCCATCGTGCGCCGCCTGTCTGTGGAGAGTCAGGCTGTCGATGATGCCGCCAAGGCGCCGGCAACGCCAACGGCGCCGGCCGTGCGAGCACCGGAGCGGCGCCCGCGCGAGGCGCTTTCGAACCGGCCGCTTCAGCCCCGCGACGGACCGGGATCGCGCCTGAGCGGCCTTGCCGCGGCCTGGCGGATCCAGGCGGCGATGTCGGGCAGTGCGACGATGTCGTCGTGTGCGCCCAGCTTGATCGCCTCGGCCGGCATGCCGAACACGACGCAGCTGGCCTCGTCCTGGGCGGCGGTGTAGGCGCCCGCCTGATGCATGTCGCGCAGTCCGCGGGCCCCGTCATCGCCCATGCCGGTCATGATCACGCCGATCGCATTGCGCCCGGCACAGGCCGCGACGCTGCGGAACAGCACATCGACCGAGGGCCGATGATGATTGATCAGCGGCCCGTCGCGCACCTCGACCACGTACTGGGCGCCGCTGCGCTTGAGCGTCATGTGCTTGCCACCCGGAGCGATCAGCACGCGGCCGTTGATGACCCGGTCGCCATCCTTGGCCTCGAGCACTTCGACGTCGCAGACGGTGTTCAGACGCGCGGCAAACGATGCGGTGAATCGCTCGGGCATGTGCTGGACCATCACCATGCCCGGCGCGGTGCGATCGAACTGGCGCAGCACCACTTCGATCGACTGCACGCCGCCGGTCGATATGCCCACCGCGACCACCCTGTCGGTGGTCTCGGCCATCGCGCCGGTGGCGCTCGACGCACGCTGTGGAGCGCCGACCGCCGGCCGTGCGAAGGCCGAGGTCGGCCGCACCGCCGCGGTTCCCGGCCGACCGGGCAGCGCCCGACCCGACAAGGCGCGCAGGTTCGCCCGGGACGCCGCACGCACGGCGTCGACCAGCCCGTTGCCGCGATCCTCGAGAAAATCCTTCAATCCCATCTTCGGCTTGGTGACGAAGCTCACAGCACCCGCAGCCAGCGCCTGGAGCGTGGTCTCGCAGCCCTTCTCGGTCAGCGTCGAGCACATCACCACCGGCGTTGGCCGCTCGGCCATCACCTTCTTCAGAAAGGTGATGCCGTCCATGCGCGGCATCTCGACATCCAGCACCAGCACGTCGGGCCAGTTCGACTCCATCTTGGGCCAGGCGAACACAGGATCGGATGCGGTGCCGACGACCTCTATCCCGCCGGCGATCAGGGTGTCGGACAAGAAGGTCCGCACCACCGCTGAATCATCGACGACAAACGCTTTAATGCCCATTTCATGCCTTTCCGATTGATGCACCGCGGCGCATCTGCACTTCGCCGTTGCTGAGATCCAGTTGCACGGTGCGCGGCACCCGGTCGCCGACATCGACGTCCCTGAGCTGAAAACCGTAATGGTCGATCAGAGCCCAGCCCTGTTCGATGTTGCGTTCTCCGATGTTGAGCTTGACCATCGCCGCGTCGGGAATCGCGTCGGCGCCGCCGTAAAGATGCGCTTCGTATTCGGCCGGGCGGGTGCCCATGCGCAGCAGCAAGGCGACCAGAATCTCGAGCGCCTCGTCGCCGAAGCGACCGTCCAACGCCGCCGTGGGACTGCGGCCCCGTTCAGGCAGCAGGTAGTGGCACATGCCGCCGATGCGCCGGCGCGGATGCCACAGCGTGATCCCGACGCATGAACCGAGCAGCGTGCGCACGACAGTTGCGCGCTCGCCAAGGTACAACTGCCCGGCCAGCAGGTTCAGCTCCTGCCCGCGCTGCGCCCTGAGCAGACCGATCGCGTGACGCTCATCCGTGGCCATGAATGGCGGGCCCCACGTTGGACAGCGGCAGGCCCATGTTGCCAAGGGACTCGGCGTGTCCGGTGAACAGCAGCCCGTCGGGCCGCAGTCGGGTCAGCACACGCCGCACGATGTCGACCTTGCCCGCCGGATCGAAGTAGATCAGCACATTGCGCAGAAAGATCAGGTCGAATTCGCCGATCTGCGGCAGCGGCTGCGTGAGGTTGGCGCATTCGAACCGGACCCGCGCGCGCAGGTCTCGCGAGATCAGCAGATGGCCTTCGAACTCGCCCTGGCCCTTCAGGCAGAAGCGGCGCAGGTATTCCTGCGGCATGTGGCGCGCCCGATCCATCGGATACAGCGCCCGGCGGGCGGTTTCGACCATCGCGGTGGACAGATCGGTGCCGATGACCTGCCAGCCGCCCGGACCGAGCTTGTCGGCCAGCAGCATCGCCAGGCTGTAGGCCTCTTCGCCGGACGAGCTCGCCGCACTCCAGACGCGCAGCTCGCCCCTGGCCGCGCGGCGCTCGGCCAGACGGCTCGCCAGATAGTCGAAGTGCTGCGGCTCACGAAAGAAGTAGGTTTCGTTGGTGGTCAGCTTGTCGATGACCTTGACCATCTCGTCGGGTGCCGCGCCGTCGACCAGCGCTTCGATGTAGGCATCGAGCGAGGCGGCCCCGAAGGCCTGCGCGAGCTTGCTCAGACGACCTGTGACGAGCGCACGCTTGGCCTCGGTCAGCCGGATGCCCGAGACCTTGTGAAACAGGTCGCTGACCGCGTCGAAAGCCTCGGGCGACAGCAGCCCGTCCTCAGGGCGCAATACCGGCCGCGTGCCAGTGCGGGTGGTCATCAGAATCGGCCGAAGTTCGATTCGTCGGGCGACGCGGGGCTGGCGCGTCCGGCATGGGCGAGCGCGGCGGCTGGCGCACGCCGGCCGGCACCGCGCGCGCCATCCGTCGTCTCCGCTGACCCGCTGCGCGCAGCGCCCCGCGAGGCGCCGCGGACGGGATTGGCCTTTGCGGCGCCTGAGAAGTGGAAGAACGACATCAGCTCCTGCAGCGCGGCGGCCTGCCCCGAGAGCTCCTCGGCCGTTGCCGAAAGCTCTTCGGACGCCGACGCGTTCTGCTGCGTGGCCGAATTCAGGTGATTCATCGCGCCGGTGATCTGACCGACGCCCTGCGACTGCTCGCCCGACGCCGCCGAGATCTCCTGCACCAGCTCGCTGGTCTTGTTGATCGTCGGCACCATCT
>DAONCJ010000239.1:0-5984 GCA_035401985.1 Burkholderiaceae bacterium
CGGGTGCTGGCAGGCATGAGCCAGCGCCTGCATGAACTGATCGGCGACGTCGAGGCGTACAGCACCCGCACCGCCGCCCAGCGGCTGGTCGGCTATCTGCTGAACCTGTGCGGCGCCACCGGCAGCGCGCAGCTGCCCACCTCGAAATACGTGGTGGCTTCGCTGCTTAATCTGACGCCAGAGACGCTGTCCCGGATCCTGCACACGCTGACCCAGGCCGAGCTGATCGAGGTCGAGGGGCGGCACATCCGGATCCGCGACGCCGAGCGGCTGCGCGCCTACATCTGAACGGTCCGCGCCGGACCGTCCGCTGCCTGCCCGACCGCCTGCCCCTTCGGGGCGCCCGGCCGAAGTGACACTGCGCGTCGGTTGTGGTTTCATGCGGGCCTTCCTTTCAGGAGCAAGACGCGTGGCCAAGGGACTGACGACAACGGTGCTGCATGCCGATCGGCAATCGGAGATCGAGCACGGAGCAGTGCACAAGCCCATGCACGCCGCGGTGGCGTACGGGTACCGATCGTCCCGCGATCTGGCTGCGGTGTTCCAGGGTGACAAGCCGGGTCACGTGTACGGCCGTCAAGGCAACCCGACCACCTCCGCACTCGAGGCCAAGGTCTCGCTGATGGAGCAGGCAGTGGGCACCGTGTGCTTCTCCACCGGCATGGCCGCCATCGGCTCGACGCTGATCGCGCTGCTGCGCAAGGGCGACCACGTGGTCTCGAGCCAGTTCCTGTTCGGCAACACCAACAGCCTTCTGCAGACATTGGCGGCGATCGGCGTCGATGTGACGCTGGCCGACGCCACCGATGCGTCAGCCATCGCGGCGGCGCTGCGGCCTGCGACCCGGATGGTGTTCGTCGAGACCATCGCCAACCCGGCCACGCAGGTGGCCGACCTCGCCGCCATCGGCGAACTTTGCGCGGCCCGCGGCGTGCTGTACGTGGTCGACAACACCATGACCTCGCCCTGGCTGTTCCAGCCGCGCACGGTGAAGGCATCGCTGGTGATCAATTCGCTCACCAAGGCCATCGGCGGGCACGGCAACGCGCTGGGCGGCGCCGTCTCCGACACCGGTCTTTACGACTGGACCGCGTTTCCCAACATTGCCGCGGCCTACAAGAAGGGCAAGTCGACCAACTGGGGCATGCAGCAGATCCGCAAGAAGGGGCTGCGCGACATCGGTGCGACGCTGTCGGCGGAACACGCCCACCGGATCGCGATCGGGGCCGAGACGCTGGCGCTGCGCATGGACCGGGCCTGCGACAATGCCTTGCGCCTGGCGCAATGGCTGCAGGCGCAGCCGGGCGTGGCGCGCGTCGCCTATCCGGGGCTGGCCAGCCATCCGCAGCATGGCCGGGCGCGCGAGTGGTTCCGCCACTTCGGCGCGCTGCTCAGTTTCGAGCTGCGCGAGGGCATCGACTGCTTCGATTTCCTGGATGCGCTCGAACTGGTGATCAAGTCGAGCCATCTCGGGGACACGCGCACGCTCGCGATCCCGGTCGCGCACACCATCTTCTTCGAGATGGGCGCGGCCCAGCGCGCACAGATGGGCATCGGCGAGTCCCTGATCCGGCTGTCCGTGGGCATCGAGGATTTCGACGATCTGCAGGCGGATTTCGCCCAGGCACTGGCGCGCACAGCCGCCTGAGCGGGCAGCCGATCGGGTACGATTCCACAGCAAGACCCGGGATGCATTGCCCGGCGGGCGCCGCGAGAATTGGTCTTCAGCCATTCGGCGGTCACTTGCCTGCGGAGATCCCATGAACACCCTCGCTGTCCCGCTTCCGATCGATTCCAAGTCCGCCAGTCGTCGCGACAACACGGCGTCCGGCGGCCAGGCGCCTGCCGCCGCCTGGCCAGCGCCGCATCAGGCCGCCTACGCCACCGAAGCCGCCCGCTGGCAGGCCCTGCGCAGCCGCGATCCCGCGGCTGACGGACACTTCTTCTATTCGGTGCGCAGCACCGGCGTCTTCTGCCGGCCGTCCTGTGCCTCGCGCCCTGCGCGGCCCGAAAACGTGGCGTTCCATCAGACCGCCGCCCAGGCCGCCTCGGCCGGGTTCAGGCCCTGTCTGCGCTGCCGTCCCACAGAGCCCGCGCTGGCGCAGCGGCATGCCGAGCTGGTCGCGCAAGCCTGCCGGCTGATCGACCGTTCTGACCCCGCGCCCGGGCTCGACGAATTGGCGCGCGACGCGGGGCTCAGTCCGCATCATTTCCACCGGCTGTTCAAGTCGGTCGCTGGCATCACACCGCGGGCGTATGCGCAGGCCAGGCGCGCCGAGCGTGTGCGCCAGCATCTGCCGAGTGCCGACTCGGTCACCACGGCGCTGTTCGACGCCGGCTATCAGTCGAACGGCCGCTTCTACTCCGACTCGGCGGGCATGCTCGGCATGAAGCCCGGGCAGTACCGCGCGGGCGGCGCGCAGGTGACGATCCGGTTTGCGATCGGCGAATGCGTGCTGGGCTCGATCCTGGTCGCAGCGACCGACAAGGGCCTTTGCGCGATCTCGCTGGGCGACGATCCCGAGGCGCTGCTGCACGAACTCGAGGATCGTTTCCCAAGGGCCCGGCTGATCGGGGGCGACGGCCCGTTCGAGGCGCTCGTGGCGCAGGTGGTGGCGCTGGTGCAAGCCCCGGTCGGGGCGAGCGCGCCGGCTGCGGCGCTGCCCATGGACATTCGCGGCACCGCGTTCCAGCAGCGCGTCTGGCAGGCGCTGTGCGCCATCCCGCGTGGCACGACCGTCACTTATTCCGACGTGGCGCAGCGGCTGGGCATGCCCAAGGCCGTGCGTGCAGTGGCGAGTGCCTGCGCGGCCAACACGCTGGCGCTGGCCATCCCCTGCCATCGCGTCGTGCGCCGCGACGGATCGCTGTCCGGCTATCGATGGGGCGTCGAGCGCAAGCGTGCCGTGCTCGACATCGAGGCCACTGGATGAGCAGCGCCGGCGCGCCGTCCCGCGGCAGCCGGCTCACGCCGACGGTGCCGTCGGATTCCTCATGGCTTGAACCGCAGCAGGCCACTCACGCGCGGTCGCTGCCGGCGCATTGCTACGTCGGCCCGAAGGCGGTCCAGCTCGACCGCGATGCCGTGCTGGCGCGCGGCTGGCAATTGCTCGCATTCGCTTCGCAGCTATCCCGCGGCGGCGACCATGTCGCGACGAACTGGCCGGGGTGCCGCTGGTGCTCGTGCGCAGCGAGACCGGCGAACTGCGTGCCCTGCACAATGTCTGTCGGCACCGTGGCGGCCCGCTCGTGCGCTGCTCCGGCAGCGGACTGCGGGTGCTGAGCTGCCAGTACCACGGCTGGACGTATGCACTGGACGGCGTCTTGCGCGGCGCGCCGGACATGGCCGGCGTGCCCGACTTCGACCCTTCCGCCGTGCGGCTGCCGCAGGCTCGTGTGGCCGCCTGGCAGGGACTGGTCTTTGGCTGCCTGGACGAGGGCGCGCCCTCGTTCGAATCGGTCGTCGCGGGCATCGACGACCGCCTGGCCGGGCGCGATCTGGCCGGCTATGCATTTGATCGGCGCGTGACCTGCGAGGTGGACTGCGACTGGAAGCTGTACGTCGACAATTATCTCGAGGGCTACCACGTGCCGCGCGTCCACCCGGGGCTGAATGCGCTGCTCGACTACCGCAGCTACACCACCACGCTGGCGCGCTGGCACAGTCTGCAGTTCAGCCCGCTCGAAAGCGCTCCCGACCTCTATGGCGCCGGCGAGGCGCTGTATTACTTCGTCTATCCGAACACGATGCTCAATATCCTGCCGGGCCGTCTGCAGACCAATCGCGTGCTGCCGGCCGGCGAGGGGCGATGCCGGGTCGAATTCGATTACGCGTATGCGGCGACCGGATGGGACCGGACGCGCATCGAGGCCGACCTGGCGTTCAGTGACGCGGTCCAGGCCGAGGACGCGGCCATCTGCGCCGACGTCCAGCGCGGTCTGGCGAGCGGATCATACGTTCCGGGCAGGCTCAATCCGGCCCGTGAACAGGGCGTCCACCATTTCCACGAACTGCTGCGCGAGAGCTATCGTGCGGCGATGTGCCAGGAGGCGAGCAGCGGATGCTGACCCGTGAGCTGATTGATTCGGTGCACCCCGGTCCGATCCAGGACCAGGGGCTGGCGATGGAACTGGCCACCGATGCCGAGCTGGCGGACTCGCTGAACGCGTTTCTGCATCTGCGCCCCGATCGCGGGCCGGTGTGGTTGTTTGCTTATGGATCGCTGATGTGGCGCCCCGACCTGACGGTTGCCGAGGAGCGCGTCGGCACGCTGCACGGCTGGCATCGGCGCTTCTGCCTGTGGCAGTGGCGACATCGGGCCACGCAGGAACGGCCCAACCTGATGCTGGCGCTGGAGCGCGGCGGATGCTGCCGCGGGATGGTGCTGCGCCTGCCCGATCACGACCTGCGCGAACAGCTCGCAAAGCTCTGGAAGCGCGAGATGATCGGCCGAGGCTACCGGCCGCGGTGGGTCGGCGTGGCCACGCCGGCGGGGCGGGTGCACGCGATCGCTTTCGTGATCCGCCAC
This sequence comes from Burkholderiaceae bacterium, assembly GCA_035401985.1. GTDB lineage: Bacteria > Pseudomonadota > Gammaproteobacteria > Burkholderiales > Burkholderiaceae_E > Quisquiliibacterium. The sequence continues at coordinate 4,530 of DAONCJ010000239.1, forward strand.
GACGGCCCGCGCTATGCCGGCCGCCTGCCCGACGAGTCGGTCGCCGAGTACATGGCGAGCGCCTGCGGCTATGCCGGATCGGCGGCCGAATACCTGCTGCACACCTGGGAAACGGCCGAGCGCGTCGGCGTGCGCGACCGGTACCTGCGGCGCATGCAGGGACTGGTCGCCACGCGCTTGCGGGCCCTGAAGGGCCCGCCATGACGCCTAGGCAGGCAGCGTCTTCAGGAACGCGAGCACCGCTTCGTTGAAAGCCTGCGGCTGGTCGATGTTGGCCGTGTGGCCCGCGGCCGGAATGATCACCTTCTGCGAGCCGGCAATCTTGGCCGCCATCACCTCGGCCGACTGCAGGAACGGCGTGTCGTCCGCACCGACCAGGATCAACGAAGGCACCCGGATGCCGGGCAGCGATTCGATCACCGTGGCGTCGCGCTGCGCGAGCATGCCGCGCGCCGCCATCGCCAGACCGGCGCCCGAGCGATGGGTGCCGCCGGTGGACGCTTCGCGGGTCGTGTTGAGCTTGGTCACGCCCTCGGTCTCGAAGCGCTCGGCCGTGCGTGCCGCCTGTTCGTTCCAGCCGTTGCGGGCCTCGTCCTTGCGAAAGCCCGGACCGGTGTCCAGGATCAGCAGGGCACGCACCCGCTGCGGATACCGGGCGTGGAACATCAGCGACATGTAGCCGCCCAGCGACAGGCCGCCGATCACCGCCCGTTCAGCGCCCACCACGTCGAGCAGCGCGGCCATGTCGTCGACAGTCGCCTCGGCGCTGTACCGGGCCTGTTCGGGCGGCGAGTCGGACAGACCGTGGCCGCGCATGTCCCAGACGACCAGCGTGTGGTCCTTCGACAGGGCGTCGATCTGGCCGCGCCACATCTGCGAGGTCGCCGAATAGCCGTGCGACAGCAGGACCACCGGGCCTTTGCCGTGGACTTCGTAATGGATTCGGACTCCGTCTCGATCGAGCAGCGGCATGTGGCCTCCTGGGGGTGATGAATGAAGACGGGCAGTGTGCGCCGTGCGCCGCGACCGCGTCCCGCCTCGCGGATGATTCATGAAACCGATGGGCCTATGATGGCGGGGATTCATCCTCACCTGGAAATTCATTGGCCACCGCTTCCACACCGCCCGACCGCAAGGCCCAGATCGATGCGCTGCTGCTCAAGCTGCCCGGCGCCACTGCGCGCAAGATCAACGGACTCGACGCCTACTTCGTCGCCGACAAGATGTTCGCCTGCATCAGCGGCAATGGCATCGGGCTGCGCCTGCCGGCGGCGGTCGCCACCGAACTGCAGTTTTCGCGCGGCAATGTGGTGTCGTTCCAGCCGGCGGGCATCACGAGCACCCGGGAATGGATCCAGATCGACCGGGCGGATGCGGCCGATTATGTCGAGGATCTGCCGCTGTTCAAGGACTCGATCGCGTTTGTGAAGGCCGGGCGCGGGCGCTGAAGGCGGC
>DAONCJ010000240.1:0-5981 GCA_035401985.1 Burkholderiaceae bacterium
GCCGCGTTCTTGTCCGTGCCGCTGCTCGACTGGTTCAGTCCCTGGCAATACAGCGACAGCACGCTGCCCGCCTCCGACCACCAGCGCGCCGCGGTGACGATGTCTTCTTCGCGCACACCGCACACGCGCGCCATCGCCCGCGGGCTGGTCTCGCGTACGGCGCGGCGCACGGCCTCGAAGCCGACGGTGTGTGCGCCGATCCAGTCGCTGGCAACTTTCTCTTCCCAGATCAGCCAGTGCAGCATCGCGTGGAACAGCGCCACGTCGGTCCCGGGCAGGATCGCCAGATGCAGATCAGCCGCCTGCGCGGTCGGGGTGCGCCGGGGATCGACGACGATCATGCGCTGGCCGGGTCGGGCCGCACGCGCGTCCTCGATGCGCCGCATCACGATCGGGTGGGCATACGCGGTGTTCGAGCCCGCGATGAACAGCAGGTCGGCCTGGCCGATGTCCTCGTAGCAGGCCGGCACCGAGTCGGCACCCAAGGTCGCCTTGTAACCGGCCACCGCGGAACTCATGCACAGGCGGGAATTGGTGTCGAGGTTGTTGGTGCCCACGGCGACGCGTGCCAGCTTGTTGAGCACGTAATAGTCTTCGGTCAGCAGCTGGCCCGAACCATAAAAGGCCACCGCGTCAGGACCATGCTCGCGCACGATGGCGGCGAACCGGTCAGTCGCCATCGCCATCGCCTTATCCCAGCCGACAGTCTCGCGCGGCGCGTCACGCGACAGCCGCACCATCGGCTGCAGCAGCCGCCCGCCACCGCGCGCGCTCAGATGCAGCGTGCTGCCCTTGCTGCACAGCCGACCGAAGTTGGCCGGGTGCTGCGGATCGCCTCGAACCGCCTGCACGCTGACGCCATCGGTGGTTGCGATCACGCCGCAGCCCACGCCGCAATAGGGGCAGGTGGTGCGCACGTCGCGCATCGCGGCGCTGTCGGCGGGGCTCGGGGCGAGGGCCATCGTCAGAGGGCCGCGGACGTGTCGATCATCACCATGCCATCGACGACACGGGTACGGTAGGCCGTCGTGCAGCCTTCGTCGGGGGCGTCGGCGCAGCCGTCCGACAAGCCGATCGTCCAGTTGTGCAGCGGACAGGCGACGCGGTCGCCGAACACGATCCCCTGCGACAGCGGACCGCCCTTGTGCGGACAGCGATCGGCCAGCGCGAACACCTGATCCAGGGCGTTGCGGAACACGGCGATCGGCTCGGGCCCGTCCAGCCAGCGCCGTGCGCCCAACACAGGCAGTTCCTCGAGCCGGCACACGGTCTGCCAGCGAGCGACCACACCGATGGCGTCGCGAGCGGTCATGGGTTCACCTCGGCCACGATCGGAATGAACTGACGGGTGTCCACGCGGGCGCGATCGAAGTCACGCCAGGGATCGGGTTCGCCGTCGAGCGAGAACTGCAGCCTTTCCCACAGCGCCGCGCGGCCGGCAGCGTCCTCGAGCACCCGGCGCTTGACATGGTCGAGGCCCACCCGCGACACGTAGTGCACCGTGCGCTCCAGGTACCAGCCCTCCTCGCGGTAGAGCTGCAGAAAAGCACCCGAGTACTCGAGCACCTCGGCGGCGGTCTTCAGCTTGACGAGGAACTGCGCGACCTCGGTCTTGATGCCGCCATTGCCTCCGACATAGATCTCCCAGCCGGAGTCCACACCGATCACGCCGACATCCTTGATGCCCGATTCCGCGCAATTGCGCGGGCAGCCGGAGACCGCCAGCTTGACCTTGTGCGGCGCGTACATCCGCCACAGCGCGCGCTCGAGGTCCTTGCCCATCTGCGTCGAGTCCTGGGTGCCGAACCGGCACCACTCGGAACCCACGCAGGTCTTGACCGTGCGCAGGGCCTTCGCATACGCGTGGCCCGAGGGCATGTCCAGGTCCTTCCACACCGCCTGCAGATCTTCCTTGCGCACGCCGAGCAGGTCGATGCGCTGGCCGCCCGTCACCTTCACGGTGGGCACCTTGTACTTGTCGACGACATCGGCGATCCGGCGCAATTCGGACGCGGTGGTCTCGCCACCCCACATGCGCGGGATCACCGAGTAGGTGCCGTCCTTCTGGATGTTGGCATGCGAGCGCTCGTTGATGTAACGCGACTGCGGGTCGTCCACCGCCTCGCGCGGCCAGGTGCTGAGCAGGTAGTAGTTGGTGGCCGGACGACAGGTGGCGCAACCGTTGGGCGTGCGCCAGTTCAGGTACTCGAACACCGTGGGGATGCTGAGCAGGTGCTGGTCGCGGATCGCCTGGCGCAGGCTCTCGTGGGTATGGTCGGTGCAGCCGCAGACGGCCTTGGTCTTCTTTGTCTCGACGTTGTAGGCCCCGCCCAGCGTGTGCGCCAGCAGCTGCTCGACCAGCCCGGTGCACGAGCCGCAGGAGCTCGAGGCCTTGGTGTGCTTGCGCACTTCATCGAGCGTGAAAAGCCCCTTCGACTTGATCGCCGTGACGATGGTGCCCTTGCACACGCCGTTGCAGCCGCAGACCTCGGCCGTGTCGGCCATCGCCACCGCGTGGCTCTGACCCTGGTGGCCGGTGTCGCCCAGACTCGATTCGCCGAACATCAGGTGATCGCGGATCTCGGCGATGCCGCGGCCTTCGCGCAGCAGCTTGAAGTACCACGCGCCGTCGACCGTGTCGCCGTACAGCACGCTGCCGATCAGCTTGTTGTCCTTGATCACCAGGCGCTTGTAGACCCCGCCCACCGGGTCGTTCAGGGTGATCTCCTCGGTGCCCTCGCCGCCGCTGAAGTCGCCGGCCGAGAACAGATCGACGCCGGTCACCTTCAGCTTGGTCGAGGTGACCGAGCCGGCGTAACGCCCGATGCCGAAGGCCGCCAGGTGATTGGCGCACACCTTGGCCATCTCGAACAGCGGCGCGACCAAACCGTAGGCGATGCCGCGATGGCTCACGCATTCGCCCACCGCGTACACGCGCGGATCGAAGGTCTGCATCGTGTCGTTGACGACGATGCCGCGGTTGCAGTGAAGTCCACTGCTCTCAGCCAGCTGCGTGTTCGGCCGGATGCCGACAGCCATCACCACCAGCTGGGCCGGCAGCTCCTCGCCGTCCTTCAGGCGCACCGAGGCGACTCGCCCATCGTCGCCGGCCAGCAGTGCCTCGGTCTGCGCGCCGAGCCGGAACGCGATGCCGCGCGACTCGAGCTCGGCCTGCAGCAGCTTGCCGGCCGCGCGGTCGAGCTGGCGCTCCATCAGCCACTCCATCAGGTGGATCACGGTGACCGACATGCCCCGCAGGCGCAGACCATTGGCCGCCTCCAGGCCGAGCAGGCCGCCGCCGATCACGACCGCCTGCTTGAATCGCGCAGAGGCGTCGATCATCGCCTCGGTGTCGGCGATGTCGCGATAGGCGATGACGCCTGGCAGGTCCCTGCCCGCCACCGGCAGCATGAACGGATTGGAACCGGTCGCCAGCAGCAGGCGGTCGTAGGCCGCGACCGTGCCGTCGCTGGCATGCACTTCGCGGCGCATCCGGTCGATCTTCACCACATGCTTGCCGGCATGCAGCGTGATGCCATGCTCGCGGTACCAGTCCCAGCCGTTCAGCACGATGTCGTCGAAGGTCTGTTCGCCGGCCAGCACGGGCGAAAGCAGGATGCGGTTGTAGTTGGGCTGCGGCTCGCTGCCGAAGACCGTGATGTCGTAGCGGTCCGGCGTGAGCTTGAGCAATTCCTCGAGCGTGCGGATGCCCGCCATGCCATTGCCGACCACCACCAGACGCTGACGCCCCTGCGATGCGGCCGAGGCCGCGATCGGGGCTTCGATGATCGTGTTCGCGCTCATGCTGCCTTGCGCTCCTTGCGATAAAGAAACTCCAGAATTTCGCGGCGCAGATGGCTGTAGTTCGGGTCCTCGGCCAGTTGCACGCGGTCGCGGGGACGCGGCAGATCGATGCTGAGGATTTCACCGATCGTCGCGGCCGGCCCGTTGGTCATCATCACGATCCGGTCCGACAGCAGCACCGCCTCGTCGACGTCGTGCGTGACCATCACCACCGTGCTGCCGGTCTGGCCGATGATGCGCAGCAGCTCGTCCTGCAGATGCGCACGGGTCAGCGCGTCCAGCGCGCCGAAAGGCTCATCCATCAGCAGCACCTTGGGCTCCATCGCCAGCGCGCGCGCAATGCCCACGCGCTGCTTCATGCCGCCGGAGATCTCATGCGGCCTTTTTTCGGCCGCGCTGGCCAGGCCGACCATCTCGAGCGCAGCCATTGCCCGGGCCTTCAGCTTTGCGCGCGGCTCGTCGCGCCCGAACACCCGCTCGACCGCGAGGTGGATGTTGTCCAGGCAGCTCATCCAGGGCAGCAGCGAATGGTTCTGGAACACCACGCCGCGATCGGGCCCCGGTCCCCTGATCTCGCGATTGCCCAGCAGCAGATGCCCGGACGTGGGATTGAGCAGCCCCGCGATCAGGTTCAGCAGCGTCGACTTGCCACAGCCCGAGTGGCCGATCAGGCTGACGAACTCGCCCTTGGCCACCGTCAGGTGGATGTCTCGAAGGGCGATGAAATTGCCCTTCTTCGTTTCGAACACCATGCCCGCCTGGTCGACCACCAGGTAGTTGGACTCGAAGCTTTCCCGCGCCCTGCCGCCCAGCGGCGTCGCGGTCAGTTCACCGATCATCGGCATCGCGATCACCTCACTCGTATGAGAAACGACGGGCCAGCCACATCAGGGCCAACTCGAGCAGCAGACCGACCAGCCCGATCACCAGAATCGCGATAAGGATGTTTTCGACCTTCAGATTGTTCCACTCGTCCCAGACCAGAATCCGATGCCTACGCCACCCGTCAGCATCTCGGCGGCCACGATGACCAGCCAGGCCACCCCGATCGACAGGCGCACGCCGGTCATCAGGTAGGGCAGCACCGCGGGGAAGAGGATCTTGGTGAAGATCTTCCACTCCGACAGGTTCAGCACCCGGGCGACATTCATGTAGTCGGCAGGCACCCGCTGCACGCCGACCGCGGTGTTGATGATCATCGGCCACACCGACGAGATGAAGATCGTCCAGATGGCCGCCGAATGCGCGCCCTTGAACACCAGCAGCCCGATCGGCAGCCAGGCCAGCGGCGATACCGGGCGCAGCAGCGAGATCACCGGCGCGGTCATCTTGTCCAGAAAGCTGAACCGTCCGATCGCGAACCCCGCGGGAATGCCGATCAGCGCGGCCAGACCGAAGCCCAAGGCGACACGGCCAAGCGAGTTCATCAGCTTGATGCCGATGCCCTGGTCGTTCGGCCCGTTCTGCGCAAACGGATCGGCGAAGACCTGCAATGCCGCCTTCCATGTCGCGGCGGGGCCCGGGATCGTCTGACCGCCGGTCGCGATGGCTTCCCAGATCAGGATCAGCACAAGGATGCCCAGAGCGGGCGCCAGGAAGGTCACGATGCGTTCGTTGCGGGCGCGCCGACGCACGGCATCGGAGATGACGGGTGCGGGCGCCACGCTCGTCGGCTTGATGACCGGCATGTCTGCCGAGGTGGCGATCGGCACGGCACGAGGCGTGTGCGCGGGATCGGCCGTGTGGCGTGCGCCCGGGGAAGACCCGGGCCCCGCGGACTCGGGCGAAGGCGCCGCCCCCAGCGGCGGGATCGATACGGAAGCATTCATTGGCGTTCTCCTGGACACTGCGGTTCGCTCACGCCACCTTGACCTTGAAGGATCCGGCGTACTGCTTCGGGTTGCTGCCGTCCCAGACCACGCCGTCGACCATCGTCGACTTGCGCATGTCCGACTTGGGCACACTGACCTTGACCTGCGCAGCGGCCTCCTTGTAGATCGCTGTCTGGTTCACCTGTTTGGCGATCGCCAGATAGTCGGGGTCTTCCTTCAGCAGGCCCCAGCGGCGATGCTGGGTCAGGAACCACATGCCGTCGGAGTGGTACGGATAATTGACCGCCCCGTCGTTGAAGAACTTCATGTGGTTGGCGTCGTCCCAGGTCTTGCCCATGCCGTTCT
>DAONCJ010000241.1:0-5966 GCA_035401985.1 Burkholderiaceae bacterium
CAAAAGCGGACAATCTATTTGCTACCAAACCGGACAGATCTATTTACTGCCGACAGGCCGGGCGCTGTCAGCGGGTGCTGGTGCTGGCCGGCGAGAACCGCGCCAGCGGCCAGTCGCGCGACGGAGCGATCCAGACGCTGGCTCAGGTGGGCGACGCCGATTTCGAGGTGCCCAATGGCGCGTCGGTACCGGCGTACTACGCGCTGCTGGCCTCGCGCTATCTGCATGAGCATGGCCTCAGTGAAGCCGACCTGGCCGAGTTCGCGGTTCTGATGCGCCATCACGCGGCCAGCCACCCCGATGCTCAGCTGACCGCACCCATCACGGTGGCCGACGTGCTGGCCTCAAAGCCGATCGCCTCGCCCCTCAAGCTGCTGGACTGCTGTCCGATCTCCGATGGCGCGGTCGCCCTGGTCGTCTCGTCGCAGCCGTCCCGGCACGATGGCCACGCGGTCGCACTGACCGGCGCCGGCCAGGCGCACCATCACCAGCACGTCTCGGCCATTGCAGACACCCTGGACATGGGCGCAAGCGCATCGGCGCAGCGCGCGTTCGCCGAGGCCGGCACCGGCCTGGCCGATGTCGACTACCTCGCCATCTACGACTCGTTCACCATCACGCTGGCCGCGCTGCTGGAAGAGCTCGGCGTGTGTCCGCGCGGCGGCAGCGCCGAGCATCTGCGCAGCGGCGCCTTCGGCGTGACAGGCGCCACCCCGTTGAACACGCATGGCGGCCTGATGTCATTCGGGCATTCGGGGGTGGGCGGCGGAATGGCGCACATCGCCGAGGCTTATCGACAGCTCGCCGGGCGGGCCGGCGCGCGTCAGATCGCCCCGCGACGGCGCGCTCTGCTGCATGCCGACGGCGGGGTGCTGTCGGCCCATGTCAGCCTGATCCTGGAGCAGCGCGCATGAGCACCAGCCAGTTGTCTAAGCCCTTCACCGAGGGTCTCGCCCAGGGCGTGCTGCGCTACCAGCGCTGCGAGCGCTGCGGCGCCGCCCAGCGCCTGGCCCGGTACGCCTGCACGGCCTGTGGCGAAACCGCGCTGGGCTGGCACGACGCCAGGGGCACGGGCCGGGTGTTCTCGGTCACCGAGGTCAAGCGCGCACCGACCGACGCGTTCAAGGCGATGGTCCCGTACACGCTGGTCCTGGTCGACCTCGATGAAGGCGCCCGTCTGATGGGCCACGCCCCGGCGGGTCTGGCGATCGGTGACCGGGTCCATGCCAGCGTGATTACCCTGGACGGCCAGCCGCTGATCCGCTTCGACCCGGTCTAGAGCGTTCGCTGCGGTGCCGGCGCATCCGGTGCACCGCGCTGTCCGCCCAGCAATGTTTGCCCATGAAGCAGGCATTCGCCCGATATACTGCGGCCGATGAAAAATCGCCTTCGACTGCGTTGCCTGGCTGCTTTGTCGGGCGCATCGGCACTGCTCGCGCTCGGGCTGGTCGCGCCCGCGGCGGCTCAGCTGCGCACGTTTCCGCCCAAGACCCGGGTCGGCAAATTTTCGATGATGTCATTCCCGCAGGCCTTGCTCGATGACCGGCAGGTGCAGCTCGCGCCCGGCGTGCGCATCCTGTCGACCAGCAATGCGCTGGTGATTCCGTCGACACTGACCGGGGAGCAGACGGTGCGCTATCGGCTCGATCCGCTCGGACAGATGATCGAGATCTGGCTGCTGACTCCAGCCGAAGCAGACGCGGCGCGTCGCGAGCCGGGAACCGGGTCATGACACGCAAGCTTTACATCAAGACCTTCGGCTGCCAGATGAACGAGTACGACTCGGCCAAGATGGCCGACGTGCTGGGTCAGGGCGAGCCGATCGAACACACCGACGACCCCTCTCAAGCCGACATCGTCCTTTTCAACACGTGTTCCGTGCGCGAGAAGGCGGAGGAAAAGACCTTCTCCGACCTCGGTCGGATGCGTGCCCTGAAGCTCGAGAGACCAGGCCTGATCGTCGGTGTCGGCGGCTGTGTCGCCAGCCAGGAAGGCGCCAACATCGTCGCCCGCGCACCCTATGTCGATGTGGTGTTCGGCCCGCAGACCCTGCACCGGCTCCCCGCGCTGATCGAGGCGCGCCGCCGCACCGGCCGCCCGCAGGTCGACATCTCGTTTCCGGAGATCGAGAAGTTCGATCACCTGCCTGCCGCACGAGTCGAGGGGTCCAGCGCGTTCGTGTCGATCATGGAAGGCTGCAGCAAGTACTGCAGCTTCTGCGTCGTGCCATTCACCCGTGGCGAAGAAGTGTCGCGACCGTTCGAGGATGTCCTGGTGGAAGTTGCCGGACTGGCCGAACAGGGCGTGCGTGAAGTGACGCTGCTCGGCCAGAACGTCAACGCGTACCGAGGCCCGACGGGCGATGGCGAGATCGCCGACTTTGCGCTGCTGCTGGAATACGTGGCGGAAATTCCGGGCATCGAGCGCATCCGATACACCACCTCGCATCCGAAGGAATTCAGTGCACGGCTGATCGAGGCGTACCGTCAGATCCCCAAGCTGGTCGACCATGTGCATCTGCCGGTGCAGTCGGGCTCGGACCGCATTCTGGCGGCAATGAAGCGCGGCTATACCGCGCTCGAGTACAAGTCGATCATCCGGCGGCTTCGAGCGGCCCGGCCCGGCATCAGCATCAGCTCCGATTTCATCGTCGGCTTTCCGGGCGAGACCGACGAGGACTTCGAGCGGACCATGAGCCTGATCGAGGACGTCGGCTTCGACGCTTCGTTTTCGTTCATCTACAGCCCGCGGCCGGGAACCCCGGCAGCCGACCTGCCCGATGACACCCCGGCAGCGGTCAAGCTCGAGCGCCTCAAACGGCTGCAGGCGAGAATCGAATCGCATGCACGCCAGGTGAGCGAGGCGATGGTTGGCGGGCGTCAACTCGTGCTGGTCGAAGGCCATGCGCGCAAGGACGCCAGCGAGTTGTCCGGTCGCACCGGCAACAACCGGGTCGTGAACTTTCCCGGCGACGCCCGGCTGATCGGTCAGCTGATTGAAGTGGAGATCGTCTCGGCCTTTCCCCATTCGCTGCGAGGCAATGCGGCCCTGACGGTGTGACGTGAGTTTCCGCGCGGCTTTGGCGGCCGGATTCATTGCGCTGCTCGTGACGGGCGCCGCCGCGGCGCAGGCGCCCACCGACACCGCTGCTGCGAAGGCAGCCCCGGCACAGGGCCCGCGACCGCTGGGACCACTTCTGCAGGAGGCGCGGTCCGCCGTCGAAAAGGGCCGTGCCGCCGGTGTGCTCGAGCTGCTGGAGCAACAGGCGCAGTGGTACGCCGGCACGCCGGAGTTCGACTACCTGCTCGGCCTGGCCGCACTGGACGCCGGCAAGGCGGGCGCCGCCATCCTGGCCCTCGAACGAGTCCTCGCGGCACAGCCCTCACATCTGCAGGCACGTGCCGAGATCGGGCGCGCGTATCTCGCTGCCCGTGAGCCCGAGGCAGCCCGCCGCCAGTTCGAGGCCGTCGTCAGCCAGCCGATTCCGCCAGAGGTGCGTCGGGTCATCGATGCCTACTTGTCCGGGCTCAGCCGCGCCGACACTTCAAGCCGCTCGCAGACCAGCGGTTTTGTCGAGATCGCGCTCGGCTGGGACAGCAACGTCAACCTGGGCAGTGCCAGCTCGCAATGGCTGCTGGCGGGGGGCATCAGCGTCGTTCCCGAACGGGTCAGCCAGCCGCATGCGAGTGCTCAATCGACGGTTAACGGGGGGTTTTCCTGGCTTGTTCCGATCGGCGGCGCATGGCAGTGGATCGGCGGGGCTCAAGTTTCGCACCGGGCCAATCCGGCCGCGCATACACTCGACGCAAGCACTCTGGACCTCAACACGGGCCTGGGGTGGCGCTCCGACTGCCACACCGCCAACATGCTCGCTCAATACCAGCACCTACGAATTGCGCAGGACAGTTTCCGCGATGCCGCGGGCCTTCTGGTCCAGTGGCGATGCGATGTGTCCTCGCGGGTGCAGCTCGGACTGTATGCACAATCGGCCGACTTTTCGTTTGCCCGGCAGCCGGTGCGTGACGCGCGGCGCACGCAGGGCGGTATGACCGGCGCGGTCGTGCTGCCCCTGCCCGCCGAAGCGGTGCTGGTCGGCACGGCGTATGCGGGGCACGAGAGCCCGCAGGCTGAAGTGGAGCAGCTGCGCTACCGGTTCCAGGGTGTGCGGGTCGCGCTCAATCTGGCCCCCGGCGGGAACTGGCGCTGGTCGGCCACGGCATCATGGGAATCGCGGCAGTACGCCGGCGCAGAGCCCCTGTTCGAACAGACCCGCAACGATCGTCAATGGGAAGCGGGCCTGAGCGGTGAACGCGTCATCGATCGCCACTGGTCGCTCATTCCGCAGGTGAGCACCTTGCGCAATCGCTCCAACCTTGCCCCCAACGACTTCCGACGCAGCCAGGCCCAGCTGGCCCTGCGCTATCGGTTCTGACGGTGTCCGCCTCCACCCGGCCATCGGGTGAGCGCGCAGGTTCGGCACGCGCCGCCCTTTTCTTCAAGACCGTGACCGGACACGGTTGCCGGGCCATGGCCGCGCTGGCATTCGCTGCGCTGATGCTGCCGTTGATTGCGCTGGCGCAGGACGCCCGCGTGATCATGGTGAGCGGCGAAGTCCAGCTGGTTCGCGATGGCGGCGGGACATCGTCGCGCGTGGCGGTAAGCCAAGGCCACGAGGTGCGTGCCGGCGACCTGGTGATCACCGGCGTTCAGGGCCACGCGCAGCTTCGCTTCAGCGATGGCGCGGTGGTGTCGTTGCAGCCGCGCACCGAGTTCCGGATCGACGAATACCAGTTCGACATCGCCCGCCAGCGGGCGTTCTACAGTCTCCTGCGAGGCGCAATCAGGACCGCCACGGGCGCAATCGGAAAGCGCAATCGCGACGATTACCGCCTTCAGACACCGACAGCGACGGTCGGCATTCGCGGCACCTTGTACTCCGCCGAACAGACGGTCTGCGACCCGGCGTGCTTGCCGGGCCCGCGTGAGGGATTGCGCGTCGCCGTCGTCGAGGGACGGATCGCCGTGCGCAGCGCGGTGGCGGAGATCGAAGTAGGCGCGGGCCAATCCGCCGTCGTCGATTCGCCGGCCAGCACACCGCGCCTGACCGCCTCCGCTCCGCTGCTCGTCCCGCCGGCCTTGAACTCCCAGCCCGCCTCGGGACCAGCCGTCAGCAACAGCCTCGCGAGCGCTGAAACGGTCAGCTCCAGCGTGTCGGTCAGTACCAGCGATTCGGACGCAGACCGGCATGCCGCGCAGGCATCCATGGCGCGCAGCGACGCGGTCGAGGCCGCCCGACGCCCTGCGAGCGAACCCAAGGTGTTGAGCGGCAAGACCGGTGCCGTCGACGGAACGGCGCGCACGCCCAGTGCCGCCCCTTCAGAGGCGTCGCCTGACCCGGATGCCGAGGGGCCAGTAGCCGACGCTCCCTCGTCCCGCGAGAAAGAAACGGCGGCGGCCAAGGTCGCGGAATCGACTCGCGAGGCGCTCGCAAGCGTTCGCCAGAGTGCGAACCTTTCCGCCTGGACTGTCTTCCCGAGAGACGCAGCCCAGCCCGGCTACGCCAGCCTCGCCTCTCCCGGCACCAATCGCGGCGCCGACGGACATCTGAGCATCGTCAGCAACGTCGCGACTGCTGTGGCTGCCGCGCCAGGGACAGGCGCCGCAGGCCCCTCGTCTGGCAACTCGATTCCTTCGTCGGCTGGCGGCGCAACGGACACCGGGTCGACGGCTGGGAGTTCGACAACTCTGGGCTCGACGACTGGAGGCTCCACCGTGGGAGGCCCCGTGTCGGGTGGCGCGACGACCGGCGGATCTGCATCTGAGGGCATCATCCTGTCGGGTGGCGAACTGGCGGCCGGGTCTTCAACGAACGGCCCGACGCCTGGCTCGGCGGCGAGCGGCTCAGGCGCCGCCGGATCGACGGCGAACCCACCGACCGGCAGTGGCCCTGTCGCGGGAGGCGGTGC
>DAONCJ010000242.1:0-5962 GCA_035401985.1 Burkholderiaceae bacterium
ACGTCAGCGCCCTTGGTGAAGATGCCGCCGCCCAGTCGCGCGAAGATCGAGATCAGCGAAGAGCCGAAGGCCAGGCCGACCAGCGGCTTGAGCACGGTGTGCAGGTCGGCAGCCTTGCCCGCCTCGGCGGGCGATGAGCCGACCAGCACGGCGTAGTAGCCGGCCACGCCGAGCAGGCCCAGACCGACCACCAGCATGCCGGTGATGGCGCCGCCCTTGAAGGCCACGTCCAGTGCCTCGTTCAGGCCCTTGGTGGCGGCCTGTGCCGTGCGCACGTTGGCGCGCACCGAGACGTTCATGCCGATGTAGCCCGCAGCCCCGGAAAGAATGGCGCCGATCGCGAAGCCGATTGCGCTCGGCCAGCCCAGCCCGGGCACGAAGCCGAGGACCAGGAACAGCACCACACCGACCATCGCGATGGTGGTGTACTGCCGGTTGAGGTAGGCCTGCGCGCCGGTCTGGATCGCCGCGGCGATCTCCTGCATTCGGGCATTGCCGGCGGGAAGCGACAAGATCGTGCGGCTGGTCAGGATGCCGTAAAGCACGGCGACCAGACCGCAGATCAGCGCAAACCACAGGCCTGTTTGGGCTACTGACATGGGAGTCCCTCCAGGGATGTAGATTGAGTTGGTATGTTGATTGTTCTAGAAAGGCACGCGATTCTGCTCATTGGCGCGCCGCCTTGGCAAGGCGCGCCGCTGAACGAATCCCGGAACGGCTGGAATCCGGACTAGCGCAGGGCCTCGAAGGCGCGGTCGCGGATGGTCTCGACAGGCCCCAGGCCCGCGATCTTGCGGTATTGCGGTGCACCGGGCGCGCCGGCGGCAGCCCAGCTGCCGTAGTAGTCGACCAGCTGGCGCGTCTGGGCGTGATAGACCTCGAGACGCTTGCGGACGGTTTCTTCGCGGTCGTCGTCGCGCAGGATCAGTTCCTCGCCGGTGAGGTCGTCTCGACCTTCGACCTTGGGCGGATTGAACTTGACGTGATAGGTGCGACCGCTGGCAGGGTGGACCCGGCGCCCGCTCATGCGTTCGATGATCTCGCTGTCGGGCACATCGATCTCGAGCACGTAATCGATCTTGACGCCGGCTTCTTTCATGGCGTCGGCCTGGCGGATCGTGCGCGGAAAGCCGTCGAACAGATAGCCGCTGGCGCAGTCAGGCTGGGTGAGCCGGTCCTTGACCAGGCCGATGATGATGTCGTCGGACACCAGGCCACCGGAGTCCATCACCTGCTTGGCCGCAATGCCCAGCGGCGTGCCGGCCTTGACTGCTGCACGGAGCATGTCGCCGGTCGAAATCTGGGGGATGCCGTACTTTTCCTTGATGAACGAAGCCTGTGTGCCTTTGCCGGCCCCTGGCGCTCCGAGCAGAATCAATCGCATGAACGCAACCTGGAATGGATGGAATGGGTGGAGCTGAATGACCCGCTCGCGCAGACGCGCGACGGGATGCCGCCTGGCCGGCCGCACCGAGGGAGAAAGGTACCGTCAAAGGAGGCGAAGGGTCAAACGGCGCCGGCCGCAATCAGTGCACGCACATGGGCCAGGTCTTCGGGCGTGTCGACGCCCGATGCAGGCGCATGCGACAGACGCAGCACGGCAATCGAATGGCCGTGCCAGAGGGCGCGCAACTGCTCGAGCGACTCGATCGACTCCAGGGGCGAACGCGGCAGCTGCGGATAACGGCGCAGGAAGCCGACGCGGTACGCATACAGCCCGACATGACGCAGCACCGGGGCACCGAGCAGTGCGGCCGACAGCGCTCCGTCGGACAGGGCGGGGCCGTCGCGTTCGAATGGGATCGGCGCACGCGAGAAGTACAGTGCCCGCCCGCTCGCGTCGGTCACCACCTTCACGACATTCGGGTTGCGATAGTCGTCCAGGGTCGTGATCGGATGGGCTGCGGTCGCCATCGCGCAGCCGGCATGTCGGGCAAGCTCGGCGGCCACCGCGGCGACGACTTCGGGGTCGATCAGCGGTTCGTCGCCCTGCACGTTCACCACTGTCTGGTCATCGGACAGGCCGAGCAGGTCGGCGGCTTCGGCCAGCCGATCGGTGCCCGAGGGATGATCGGCACGGGTCATCACGCATTCGACCGAATGGCGGGCGGCAGCGGCCGCGACGGCCGGTTCGTCGGTTGCGATCACCACCCTGCTTGCGCCGCTGGCGTGTGCCCGATGGGCCACGCGGATGACCATCGGCAGGCCGCCGATGTCGGCCAGGGGCTTGCCGGGCAGGCGGCTGGAGGCCATGCGCGCCGGGATCAGCGCGACAAAGGGCACCGGTGCAGCGGTCGATGTCGCCATGAAATCCGACCGTTCGCGTTCAGTCATTCACCTGGCGCGCTTCTTCCTCGAGCATGACGGGAATGCCGTCTCGCACCGGAAATGCCAGCCGGTCGTGATGGCAGATGAACTCCTGCGCGCTGCGGTCGAATTCGAGCGGACCCTTGCACAACGGGCACACCAGGATGTCAATGAGTCGATGGTCCACGAAGCGATTCCTCCAGCCAGTCGATGAGCGCGGGCTCGCAGCATGCCCGGACCGCCAGGTGCCAGCAGCGGGCATCGGCGAGACCGGCGAATTTTACGGCGTCCTTGGCGGTCATGACGATGAGCTCGGCGTCCGCCGGCAGCGCGGCAGCCTGGGCTGGCGCATGGTCGGTCAGCGCCTGCGTCGTGCGGGCGATCACGCCACTCTCGCGCAGGCTGGCGAAGAACCGCTCGGGCTGGGCAATGCCGGCCAGAGCGTGCACGGCGCTGCCGTCGGCCAGCGCGCGAAAGACATCGATCGGCACCATCGTGGCTGCGTCGGTCAACCGGACAAAGCCGACCGGGCGCACCGCGAAGTGGAACATCGGCAGTCCGGGCGCCACGGCATCGAGCCCGCGCAGCCCGGTCGCGGGTGAGCGCAGCAGCACGGCGTCCATGCCGGCGAGGTGGGCGAGCGGTTCGCGCAAGGGTCCGGCGGGCAGCAGCCGGCCGTTGCCCGCGCCGCGTTCATCGAACACCGCCAGCTCCAGGCTGCGCGGCAGTCGGCCGTGCTGCAGGCCGTCGTCGCTGATCACCACCTCGATCTCGGGATGCCGGTCAGCCAGCAGGGCCAAAGCCTGTCCGCGGTCGATGCCGCAGGCGACGGGCAGTCCGGTCTCGCGCGCCAGCAGGACGGGTTCGTCGCCCTGCATCCGGGGATCGTCGTCCGGCACAACCAGCCGCGCGCCGGTGAGGGCGGCGCGATGGCCGCGGGCCAGCATGCCGACCTTCCAGCCGCGTTCGGTCAGTGCGCGGGCGAGTTCGATCGCCAGCGGCGTCTTTCCGGCCCCGCCTGCCACCAGGTTGCCGACCACGATCACTGCCGGCCGCTTTGCCGGGGACTGCCGGGCCACGTGCTGGCGGCGCCGCCTGGCGACCGGGCCGACCAGGGCGGAAAGAGGGCGCAGGATCAGCCGGTCGATCAGGTCAGGCGGTCGCGGCGCGAACCAGCGATCCAGCAGGTCGCGCTCGAAAGCCTGTCGCCCGGTCTCGAGCCAAGCCCGAAGGCGCATGACCGGCAATCAGGCGGGCCGGGCGGTCAGCGTGCGCCCGTTGCCGGCGACTGAGCGGCGAAGGTGACTTTGGCCAGACCGGCCAGTCGCGCCGCCTCGAGGACGTTGACAACGGACTGGTGGGTTGCTCCCGCGTCGGCGTTGATCACCAGGGTGACGTCGGGCCTGCCGGCGGCCGCCCGCTGCAGCGCCTGGCCGAAACTGGCGGCCGTGCCGAACGTGAGCGGGGTGTTGTCCACCAGGTAGCGTGCATCGGCCGAGACCGCCACGATGATCTCGGTCGGCCGCTGGGCTGCCTGCTCGGCGCCGGCGGTGGGCAGGTTCACCTGCAGTTCGGTGAAGCGGGAATAGGTGGTAGTGACCATCAGGAAGATCAGGATCACCAGCAGCAGGTCGATCAGCGGGATGAAGTTGATCTCCGGCTCGTCGCGCCGGATGCCTCGTCGAAAGTCCATGGCTGGGCCGTCTTGCGCCCGATCAGGCCTTGACGCCGCGCTTGGGGCCTGCGCGCGGCGGGGGCGGCGGCGAGGGCGGCTGGGCCGGCGGCGGGCCCGCCGGATCGACGCGCGTCGCATCGGCGCGGGCACTGGCGCGCAGGGCTTCCTGGTGGATGCGCAGGGTGTCGATCAGACGCAGCGACTGCTGCTCCATCTCGACCAGCAGGCTGTCGACCGCAGAGCGGAAATAGCGGTAGGCGATCATCGACGGAATGGCGATGACGAGGCCCAGGGCCGTGTTGTAGAGCGCCACCGAGATGCCGTGGGCGAGCTGCTGGGGATTGGTCCCCGAGGGGGCCTGGGCGCCGAAGATCTCGATCATGCCCACGACCGTGCCGAACAGCCCCATCAGCGGCGCCATCGAAGCAATGGTGCCCAGGGCAGACAGGTACTTCTCGAGGTCATGGGCGACGGCGCGGCCGGTTTCTTCCATCGCCTCCTTCATGACTTCGCGCGGTGCCAGTTCGTGGCGCAGCCCGCTGGCGAATATCCGGCCGATCGGCGAGCTGGCCTCCAGGCGCTGGACCATCTCGGGCGTAATCTGGCGCCCGCGGTGCAGGGCGAGCACCTCGTCCAGCAGGCGCGGCGGGGCGACGCGCGAGCGCTTGAGCGAGACCGCGCGCTCGATGATGAGGGCGACCGCTGCCACCGATGCGAGCAGAAGAAACCACACCGGCCAGCCGGCAGCCTGGATCAGCGAAAGCAACGGGAACTCCAAACGAGGGTAGGGGCCATCAGACCTCCATTGTCCGGTTTTTCGGCACGCCGGGGCAAGTTGACAGCAAGCTGAATTTGTCGGTCGAATCGACCCTTATGATCTATCAACAAAACCTGTGGATAAACATGTGCACATCTTCGCGCGACGGTCCGAAAAGGCGCATGAATGGCTGGCTGAAGTGCTCTGCCGATTTTTCGAGCAATCCTCAATGTTAATAAAAACAGTCACTTACGCCAATTTTCGTCATCCTGGCGGTTTTCTGCCTCAAAACCTAGCGCACAGGCGGTCTTGTGGACAGGTCCTGCCCGGAGAGCCGCATGGCGCTTGAATTTGGCGGGTTTGAGCCGGTGCGAAAAATCCCGGTTTTCAGCGTCTCGCAGCTCAATCGCCTGGTCGCCGACCTGCTGGAGACCGGCTGCCCGCCCTTGTGGGTTTCGGGGGAAATTTCCAATTTCACACGAGCGGCCAGCGGCCACTGGTATTTCACGCTCAAAGACGCGTCGGCGCAGGTTCGCTGCGTGATGTTCCGCAGCCGGGCGCAGTCGGTGGGATTCGTCCCGCGCGAGGGCGACAAGGTCGAAGCGCGCGGTCTGCCGGGGCTCTATCAGGCGCGCGGCGACTTCCAGCTCGGGGTCGAGCAGATGCGCCGCGCCGGTGACGGCGACCTCTACCAGCAGTTCCTGCGCATCAAGGAGCGCCTGCTGGCCGAAGGTCTGCTCGAGTCTGAGCGCAAACGGGTGCCGCCGGCATTGCCTCGTCGCGTCGGCGTTGTGACGTCGCTGCAGGCGGCGGCGCTGCGCGACGTGCTCGCTACCTTGCGGGCGCGTGCTCCGCAGATCCCGGTCGTGCTCTATCCGACGCCGGTCCAGGGTGCCGATGCGCCGGCATCGCTGGTGGCGGCGCTGCAGACCGCCTCGCGGCGTGCCGAATGCGACGTCCTGCTGCTGGTCCGCGGGGGCGGGTCGATCGAAGACCTCTGGGCCTTCAACGACGAGCGGGTGGCGCGTGCGGTCGCGGCGTGCTCGATGCCGGTGATCTGCGGCGTCGGCCACGAGACCGATTTCACGATCGCCGACTTTGTCGCCGATGTGCGGGCGCCCACGCCGACGGCAGCAGCGTCGGCCGCGGTGCCTGCGCGCAACGAGCTGCTGGCGCAGGTGGCCGCGTCAGCCGTCCGCCTGGCGCAGCGGCGCGAACGGGTG
>DAONCJ010000243.1:0-5947 GCA_035401985.1 Burkholderiaceae bacterium
GCACCGATGCCGAGGGGGCGACCATCGTGATGCGCTCGGCGATCAGCAGCTCGCGAAATGCGCTGCGTCGCGCGGCCCAGTCCGCGGCGATCGCGCCCTCGAAAAACCGGTGCCCCGGGTTGTGGGCGATGCAATCGGCCAGACGGGCGTCATCGCACTGGCGGCACTCCCCCTGATAGGACGCGAAGATGGCGACGCACAACGGATAGTGGTCGTGGGCCACGACGAGGGTCGGCAGCCCCGTGCGCAGCGCATCGAGGCTGTGGCCGATCAGCGACGAAACGATCACATGGTCGACGCCGAAATCGTCGATCACCTCGCGCAGCACTGCGCGGTATTGGAGGTGCGAGGTGGCGCTGGCATGGATGTGCGGCACGATCTCCCAGGACCGCAACGGGGTGACCGTTTCGCCGCCACGATAAAGCGCCAGGCGCTGACCGTAGGTGCCGACCACGCCGATCGATCGCAGCACCAGATTGGCCTGCTCGCCGTCGGCTTGGGCGAAGTCCTTGACCCAGACGGACAGGCCACCGCCCCAGGAGTGCGCGACATGCAGCCGGACCGGCGGATTGCGCGCAGCGCGGCCGACGGGGGCCTTGCGGATCGCGTCTCCTGCTGCTGCCTCTGCGGCCCTGCCGGCCCCCGCGTCCGGTGACCATGAGGTGACGACCGACAGGCTGCTGGCCGCGTGCAGCCACCCGGCGCGCGCCATGGCCACCGACCACTCTGCTGGCTCGCCGTGTGCGTCCTCGCGGAGGCTGGCAGCGACCCGCGCCCGGATGACCGTGCATCGCGGCAGCGGCGAGGCTATCTGCGTGACCGGCCACGCACCATGAGCGCGCACCCATTGCGCGGCCTCATCGAGCGACGAGGAGTGTGCAGGTGACCCCTCGAACGGCCAGTGCGCGGGTTCGCCCGCGAAGCACGGCGAGACGCTGCCGATCAGCGGGTCCTGCGCCAGTGCGGCCTGCAAGGCCTGCAGTGTGCCGGCCGGCACGAGGGTGCCCGCCGCGATCCATGCGATGTCGTCATCGCCCGGTCCGATGGCACGAAGCGCCGAGCGCAGGTCGCTCGCGGGCCCGTGCCACGTGAGTCTGGCGTGGCTTTCGAATCCAGCCGGCCGTGCGGCGGCGAAGACCCTGATCGTGTGCGTCAGGCCC
The DNA here is from genome assembly GCA_035401985.1 of Burkholderiaceae bacterium. Lineage (GTDB taxonomy): Bacteria > Pseudomonadota > Gammaproteobacteria > Burkholderiales > Burkholderiaceae_E > Quisquiliibacterium. Next base: position 1,161 of record DAONCJ010000243.1, read on the forward strand.
CGATCGGAAAGCAGACTGTCGAGTGTGGCCGCCAGCGCCTGCGGATCGGCTCCTTCGCCGCTGACGAGCGGGACGAGCCGCGCGATGCGGGCAAAGGCAGGCATCTCGGTGCGAGCTCCGCGGCCGAACTTCAGCGCGTCACGCCGGCAGCCCGCGCGACGCGGGACAGCAGGCTCGCCAGCCGCCAGCTGCGCGAGCGCTTGATCAGGGCCAGCTCCTGTTCGGCGCGCACGAGCCGGTCCCGGCTGAGGGCTGCGGGCAGCCGGCCCTCGGCCATTTCGGACTGTTCATTCGCGGCAAACCAGTGAAAGTAAGAGTGCTTGGGATCGTCGGTCCGGAACGGTTCGGGGAACGCCGTCTGGAGGTCGCCTCGCTCCCGATAGAGCATGCGATGCACTGCCGTGATGGGTTGGCCGTTGTCGAAGCGCGAATAGACGCAGGGCAGCTTGCCGAGGCTCTCCTGTCCTTCGCGCGCGCAGGATTCGATGTACCACTTGCGCAGCTCGAACAGGACCGGGCTGGAGCGGCCATACAGGTTCAGCATCGCCTCCTGCGCGCCGCTGTCGAATCCGGAGAAGTGATAGAAGCCCAGCGGCCTGCCGTTGATCTGCACCGCATCGGGTGCGGTTCCGCTCGCGACGCGATTGCTCAGGTTCCAGGTGGCGACGTTGTACTGGGGTTCGCGCAGAATCTTGACGCCGTCAAACATCGCCGGAATGTGGTCGGCCCAGCGCTGATCGGTGAACAGTCCACCGGGAATGTCGTCGCGGCAGAACTCCAGCAGCCGGTCGGCCCACCACTGCAGGCAGCGCAGCCCTTCGCCATCGCACCGAAGCCCGATGAAGCCCAGGTTGTAGATGCCGTGGCGCAGTGCCGATATCTCGTTGTCCAGGATGCCCTGATGCGTGGTCTCCGGATCCGTCAGGTGCGGCGTCAGCAGGACCGAGTGCTTGTCCAGCTCGCGTCCCAGTGCGTCGAGCCCGCCGAACACCACGATGTCGGGGTCGAGGTAGAACAGCTTCTCGGGACGATGGCGGCGGACGATCTCCAGGGCACCCGGTCCCTTGACCGCAGTGCACATCTCGACCAGCAGATGCTTGAAGGCCCAGCGCCGATGATCGGCGATGCCCATGTCCTCCAGCCCCAGACAGGTGTCGAACGGCTCGTCGGCAAGATTGAAGCCGGGCGGCGGCGTGTCGGACAGCAGCAGATGGAATCGCGACTGCGGATCGTGCCGGCGAACCGAACGCGCAAGCACCCGCGCCTTGGGCAGATAGTTCGAGGTGATGCTGGTGTAGTAGTCCATGGATGACGGATCAGCGATCAGCGCCGCCGGCCAGACGCCTGGCCAGGCGGTACAGTCGATAGGGCAGGGACCGCTCGATTCGCGTGAGTCGAGCGACGAGTTCTTGTTTGTCCGCCTCGAGCGCGCGGATTCGGCCGAGCGCTTCGGTCGTGCGCGTCTCGATGTCGGCCGCGTGCTGCTCGATGCGGTCGCGTTCAAGGGCGACCGCGCGCACGTCGGCTTCACGCTCGCGCACGAAATGTTCGATCCGGGCGACCGCGCGATCGCGCCAGGCCCGCCGCAATTCGCGTCGGTTGCGCACCAGGGAAGCCTGCAGCGGGTCGGGCACACCCAGGGCACGCAGCACGCGACGATGGACCCGCGCGATTTCCAGCGTGCCGCGCATCGGATCGCCCAGAATCGCATTGGCGCCGTGCAGCCGGTAGTCGAGCAGCTTTTCGCGCAGCAGACGGAATTCGTGCGGCCGCTTCAGGGCCGCCCGCAGCGCCCATTCCCAGTCGATCACCCGTCGCAGCGGCGCGAACGTTCCGATCTCGTCGACCAGTGCGCGGCGAAAGAAGAAGTTCGATGTCGAGATGGTGTAGTTGCCGTACATGAGGCCCTGGATTGGTCCGTACTGATCGACCTTGGCAAGAAAGTCCGCAACGGTGCGATGCCACCAGTGCGAGGGATCGGTGATTTCAGCACCCTCGTTGTCGATGAGCCGTGCTTCGCCGGTGATGAACCAGGCGCCTTCATCGCCCGCGGCCAGCATGCGCGCGAGCCGATCGGGCGCGAACCGGTCGTCCGAGTTCAGAATCGCGATCCACTCGCCCCGGGCAAGGGACAGGCCTTTGTTGATCGCTCCGTGCGAGCCGGCATTGCGCTGCCTTATCACGCGGATGCGTGAGTCAGTGGCGGCGACGGCTTCGGCGATCTGCGCGCTGGCATCGGACGATCCATCGTCGATGACCAGGACTTCGAAATCTTGGAACGACTGCGTCTGGACGCTGGTCAGTGCCTCGCCGATGAATCGTTCGTGGTTATAAGAGGGGATGACGACCGAGATCCGCGGCGCGGCGAGCATAGACTTCCATGATAACGCAGGCCCTTTGAGGCCACCAAAAGGACCCCGCTAGACTTCCGGGCAATGCTGTTCAACTCTTATACCTTCATTCTCGGCTTCCTCCCGGTGGTGCTGCCGGGGTTTTTCGTCATTGCGCGACTGGCTGGCGCCGGCGCCGCGGCGGCCTGGCTGGCGGGGGCGTCGCTGGTGCTGTACGGCTGGTGGAACCCCTGGTTCGTGCTGCTGCTGCTGGCATCGATCGGATTCAATTTCGTCGCGGGACAGGCGCTGGTCAGGGCCCGTAGCTCAGCCGGCGGCACCCGAACCCTTCTGGTGCTGGCGGTGGGCGCCAATCTGGCGCTGCTGGGCGCGTTCAAGTACGCCAACTTTTTCATCGGCATCGCCAACGATCTCGAGGCCGGCCCCTTCGCGCGTGTGAGCTGGGTCCTGCCGCTGGGGATTTCCTTCTTCACGTTCACCCAGATCGCATTCCTGGTCGATGTGTCGCGCGGTCTGGCGAGTGAATATCGATTCATTCACTACCTGCTGTTCGTCACCTGGTTTCCGCATCTGGTCGCCGGTCCGATCATTCACCACGCGCAGGTCATGCCGCAGTTCACGCAGCCGGACACTTATGTGCCGCGGGTGCACCTGCTGTCGACGGGACTGACACTGTTCTGCCTGGGCCTGGGCAAGAAGGTGCTGCTGGCCGACAGCCTCGCCGATTATGCGATTCCGGTGTTCGATGCGGCCGACGCGGGACGGCCCTTGAGCGCCCTGGCCGCCTGGACCGGCGTGGTCGCCTATTCGCTGCAGTTGTACTTCGATTTCTCGGGTTATTCCGACATGGCCTGCGGCTTGTCTCTGATGTTCGGCGTGCGTCTGCCGATCAATTTCAATTCGCCGTACAAGGCCTGGAACATCATCGAGTTCTGGCGCCGCTGGCACATGACCTTGTCGACATTCCTTCGCGATTATCTTTACGTCCCGCTGGGCGGCAATCGAAAGGGCAGGGCGCGCCGCCACGTCAACCTGATGATCACGATGCTGCTGGGCGGGCTGTGGCACGGCGCCAGCTGGAATTTCGTCGTGTGGGGCGCAGTGCATGGCGCGCTGCTGAGCCTGAATCACGGATGGCACCAGGTGCGTGGCGCACTCGGATTTCCTGCGAGCGGCGCTCCCGCCCTTGCTGGACGCGCCATCGGGGTCGTGCTGACCCTGAATGCCGTGATGCTGGCATGGATCCCCTTTCGCTGCGCCGACCTCGCCTCGACGCGGCGCATGCTCGCATCGATGCTCGGCCCCGAGGCTTGGGTGACATCGGGCGACCGGTCTGCTGCGTTCATGGCATGGCTGGCGCGCGCCCCGGCCGACTGGTTTGCCGGTACTCCGCCGAACCTGTGGGGAATCGACGCGGGCGCGGGGCTGCCGCTGATCGCGCTCGGGCTCGCCATTGTGTTGCTGGCCCCGAACTCCGTCGAGATCGTCGGCGCAAGCGCTGTGTATCAGGCGGGCGGTGAATCGCCTGCACCGCCGGATGGCCTGGCTCCCGGCGGCGGACCCCGGGTCGGCGGAGCCGAGGCCGGCAATGCGGGGCCCTCCCGGTCCTTGTGGCAATGGCGACCCGGGTTAGGCTGGGCGGTGCTCGTCGGCGTCGTGCTGGCGGCCAGCTTTCTGAACCTGAGCCGCGTCTCGCCGTTTCTCTATTTTCAGTTCTGAATCGATGGAGGCGTCCGGTCTTGTCCATCGTCGATTCATCGCGCTTGTCATGGTGGTGGCCGGTTTGCTGATCTCGCCTTTTGCGCTGCTGCAGTGGTGGGTCGGCGCTCCGTCGGGTGATCTCACCCGGCTGGGCGCCTGGCCCGAGCGCGATTTTGCCTGGACCGCGCCGCAGCCGCAGATGCCCGTCTACGCCAATCGTGATGCGACAGGCCGCGCCGACATCCTGGTGCTGGGGGACTCGTTTTCGGTCGGCAACGTCTGGCAGTCCGAAGTGCAGCGGCGCACATCGAGGGTCACGCTCACCTACTCCTTCGATCAGGCGGGCTCGGTCGACGCCTTCGTCGGTGCGGCGCTGGCGGTGCCGTCAGCACAGGCGCCGATCGTCATCGTGCAGACGATCGAGCGCGACTTTCTGCGCTGGTTCGAGGTCGCCGGTCCGGTGCCGCCGTACCCGATCGCGCCGATCGACAATCCCGTGGGAAGCACCCATGCCTTCCCGCTGCCGGGACCCGCGGGGATCGATGCCCGGCATCTGGCCCGCACCGCTGTCCATGCACTGCGCCACGCACGGCCGGGCGCGCCGGCGGTGGTCGACGCAGAGGTTGTGAACGCGCCGCTGACCGATCGGACACTGTTCACCCATGCGCGCGCCGATCGGCTGCTGTACTACCGGGCCGATGACGGCAAGTCACAGTGGACCGATGAGCAGATCGG
>DAONCJ010000244.1:0-5932 GCA_035401985.1 Burkholderiaceae bacterium
GAGGCCGCCAGCGACGCGCTGCTGGACCGTCTGCCCGCGTCGGAACCATTCGATTTCATGCGGCAGTTCGCACAGATCCTGCCGGTGCGGGTGATCAGCGACATGCTCGGTGTCGAGACCGGAGACTTCGAGCAGACCAAGGCGTGGTCGGATGCCATCTCGATCGTGGTCGAACCGGTCGCCGCGCGTGGCCTGCGCGAACACAGCAACCGCGCCACGATCGAAATGACCGAGTACCTGCGTGCCGAGCTGGCTCGCCGCCGGGCGCACCCCGGTGACTCGCTGCTCGATGTGCTGATCGAAGGCCAGCGCGACGACCCCTCGCTCAGCGATGACGACCTGCTGGCCAATCTGATGCTGCTCTTCCTGGCCGGTCATGAAACGACGACCAATCTGCTGGGCAACGGTCTGCTCGCTTTGCTTCAGCATCCCGAGCAGATGCGGCAGCTCAGGCGCGACCCGAGCCTGCTTCCTCTGGCGATCGAGGAGATGCTGCGTTTCGAGAGCCCTGCCAACGTGGTGGCGCGGGTCACCCGCGAGCCCTGGCGGATCGGCGAGCTCGAGATCCCGGCCGGCGAATTGCTGTACTGCATGACGGGTGCCGCCAACCACGATCCGGAGGTGTTCGAACGGCCTGAGATCTTCGATATCCGACGCTCGCCCAATCCGCACCTGTCGTTTGGCGGCGGTGTGCACTATTGCATCGGCGCGCCGCTCGCCCGGCTGGAGGCGCAGGTCGCGTTCGGCGCGCTGCTGCGCCGGTTCGAGTCGCTGAGCCTGGCGGACGAAGCGATTTGCTGGCGGCCGCTGGTCAACCTGCGAGGGCTGCAGGCGCTGACGGTCAAGGGCGGCGAGTGAACCGCAGGTCGCCCCGCTTCACAGCATTCACCGTCGTTCGCGGGGCGCGCAGCGCCGATGCGATAGGCTGTACGGAATTTCGCAATCCCAATCCTTATCGCGAGCAACCCATGCAAGCAGCATTTTTCAGGCAACACGGCGGGCCGGAGGTGATGGAGTTCGGCGAGTATCCGGATCCGGTCACCGCGCCGGGACAAGTCCTCGTCGACATTCACGCCGCCAGCGTCAACGGCGCGGACTGGCGGGTGCGCAAGGGCTCGTATGTGCAGATCACCGATCTGCCGTACATCCCAGGGCGCGATTTTTCCGGCGTCGTGAGCGCCCTTGGCGCGGGCGTCACCGAGTTCGAGGTGGGCGATGCCGTGTTCGGTGTGTGTGCGGTGGGTCAGGAACAGGCCTATGCCGAAAAGATTGCGATCGATGCCGCGATCGTCTGCCGCAAGCCCGCCATTCTTTCGCACGCGGAATGCGCAGCCCTCGCGCTGATCGGCCTCACCGCGCTGTGCTCGGTGGAAGACACGCTGCAGCTGAAAGCGGGCGAAAGCATCCTTATCCACGGCGGTGCCGGGGGCGTTGCGGGCTTCGCCATACAGCTCGCCAAACACATCGGCGCGCGCGTGATCACCACCGCCAGCGCCGCGAATCACGATTACGTTCGCACTCTGGGCGCCGATCAGATCATCGATTACAACGCGCAGGATTTCACACAGGTCGTGTCGGGCTTGGATGCGGTATTCGACACCGTGGGCGGCGATGTGACGCAGCGTTCGTTCGCCGTGCTGCGCTCGGGCGGCCGGGCGGCGTCGATTGCGGCCGGTGCGCAGGCGCCCGTCTCGCCACGCGCCGATGTGCGTTCGTTGCGCCCGCAGGTCGGGCGCGATCGGCCCCACCTGGAGCGCATTGTCGCGCTCGCCACCAGCGGCGCCGTACGTCCGCCGGAAATTCAGCTGTATCCGTTGTCGGACGCCGCGGCCGCGCATCGGATCAGCGAAGGCCGACATTTCCGGGGGAAGCTGGTTTTCAAGGTGCGTTGAGGCGCAAGGTCACCAGGCAAGGCGACCACAGGCGGTTGGCAATTGACCACAGGGCCGTCGCTGCGCGCATCCGCAGGCGGCCTAGGACGCGATACAAGCCCTCGTAGACCTGGTCGTCGGGTCGCATGAACGCTCACGGTTGGGCAGTGTCAGGCCGCTTGCCGCGTCAGTCCCCGGGCTGGCGCCCTGGGTGGCGCTCTTGCCAGCAAGCACCGGTTCAGACGCCTTTGAACTGGCCCTTGCGCTTTTCCATGAACGCCTTGCGCGCTTCAACCGCATCCTGTGACTGGTTCAGGATGCCGCCAGCGTTGGACGTCAGCACCATCGTGGTTTCCAGGGAGCTGTCCAGCGAGGCGCGCATCACCCGCTTGCTGATCCACTGCACCAGCGGCGGAATGGCGATCATGCGCTCGCACAGATCGCGGGTGAACTGTTCCAGCGCCTCCGACGCGACAAGGTGGTTGAGCATGCCCCAGCGATAGGCGGTGTCGGCGTCGAGATTGCCGGTGTACGCAAACTCCAGCGCGCGCCCGAGGCCAATCATCTTCGGCAGATAGTAGGAGCCGCCGTTTTCGATGATCTGGCCGGCATTGTGATAGGCGACGAAGCGGGTCTTGTCGCAGCCGATGCGCACGTCGCAATGCAGCGCCATGTCCATGCCCGAACCCACCGCCGGCCCGTTGATCATCGCGATCGTCGGCTTGCGGATCAGCGAGATATCGCGGTGCAGGTTGGTGAACGCGTGGAAGAAATGCTGGCGCGCCGCGTCCGGTCCTTCGTGCGTCCCGCGGCTGCCCGGAAATTCCGGACCCAGGTCATCCGCCCCGCCTTTGGAGCCGAGATTGGCGCCGGCGCAGAAAATGCGCCCCACGCCGGTCAGGACGATCACCCGCACATCGGGATCGTCGTCGGCGGCGCGCATGTACTCGCCCACCTTCGCCACGGTGCCGTTCATCTGCGACGTCCCGACCAGCGAGTTCATCTGCTCCGGCCGGTTGAACTTGATCCAGACGATGCCGTTGTCTTCTTTCTCGTACAGCAGATAGTCGACCAGATTGGGTCCCATGCGATGCCTCCTTTGTTGATCGTCCTGTGAATTGAGCCCCAGGCCAGGGGCCGCGGGTCATGAATGCCCGTCGCCGGCCTCGATGATCGATCGCCCCTCGATGCCCCAACGACCCTCGCGCCGGGTGACCAGGAAGACCGCCTGTTCGCGGCCCGCGAGCGTCATGTCGATCGCGACATTCACCGCCGTCGGGCCGGTCTGGACCGGCTCAAGCGTGCGTTCGCGGATCGTATGCCAGGTTGCAGCCGCCAGACGGGATGAGAATGACGCTGCGTCCGGCAGGCGCACGATCTCTCCTGGCAGCACCTGGGCAGCCGGATAGTGCAGCAGCGCCGCGCAGCCGGCATAGTCGCGCACGTTCCAGGCATCCAGATAGGTGTCGACCAGCGCAAGTGCCTCACCGGCGGCGGGCATCACCTCGCTATCGTTGCCCGGGTCGATGCCGAAGCGTGCCTGCATGCCCCAATGGTCGCTGCCATCGACCCGCATGCGGGTGATGATGTAGGTCACCTGATTGCTCATGATCGGCGCATGCTGTTCGGTGAAGCGCGTCCAGCCGCCGCAAATGTGCACCACATCGGGACTGACATGCAGCACCTGGGGTTCAGCGCCGACCGAGTGATGCCAGCCGCTGTCCAACGGCTTGTTCCAGTTCATTGCCCGTTCATGTTCCGCGCGGGTGAGCGTCAGACTCAGAGGGGCCCGGCCTGACACACGGACATGAGGAAAGTTCAGGGCATCCGCCCAGCTGGCAGGTTCGCGTGAATTGAACGCCGCGAAGAATCGCCAGTAGGCGGCCAGCGAAGCGGTACGGGGGTCGGAAGTCATCAGGACAGGCTCCGTGGGGATGCAGGGACGACCCGCTCACGCCGGGATGCGCACCGGCAGCGACGTGTAGCCATGGATGAAGTTTGAGAACGTGCGCTGCGGCGTGCCGGCCAGCTCGATCACCGGGAAGCGCGATCGGATCTCTTCCCACAGCACTTTCAGCTGCAGTTCGGCCAGCCGGTTGCCCACGCACCGGTGCACGCCGAAACCGAACGACAGATGCTGGCGCGGACGCGCGCGGTCGATGATGAACGTGTCGGGCTGATCGATCGCTTCGTCGTCACGATTGCCCGAGACGTACCACATCACGACCTTGTCGCCCTTGCGGATCGTCTTGCCGCCCAGCTCGGTGTCGCGGGTCGCGGTGCGCCGCATGTGCAGCACCGGCGTCTGCCAGCGGATGATCTCGGGCACCAGGCTCGCGATCAACGACGGGTCCTGCCGCAGCTTCTGCCACTCGCCGGGATGGGTGATCATCGCGTGCAGCCCGCCGGACATCGAATTGCGCGTCGTGTCATTGCCACCGACGATCAGCAGGAACACGTTGCCCATGAACTCCTGCGGCGACATGTTCCGTGTGGCCGCGCCGTGCGCCAGCATCGACACCAGGTCGTTGCGCGGCGGCTGCCCCGCGCGCTCGTCGAACAGCCGCTTGAAGTACGCCGCGCCCTGCAGCAGGATCGCGTAACGCTTCTCCTCGGTGTCGATCGGACCGCCCGACTCGAGGTCGGCAGTGGCCGCATCTGACCAGTACGGCAGCAGGTGCCGGTCCTCGAACGGGAAATCGAACAGGGTGGCGAGCATGCGCGTTGTGAGCTCGACCGACACGCGCGGCACCCAGTCGAACACCTCGCCCCGCGGCAGTCCGTCGAGCACCTCGCCGGTGCGCGAGCGGATCAGAGCCTCCATCTCGACCAGATTGGCCGGCGCGACGATCGGGCTGACGGTCTTGCGCTGCGCGTCATGACGCGGCGGATCCATGCGGATGAAATTGACCGTGACGTTTTCTTTGGGCGCGTCGCGGATCTGGATGCCGCCCATCGTGTAGTCGGACGAGAACGTCTGCCAGTCGACGTCGACCTGCATGATGTCCTTGTACCGCGTGACCGACCAGTAGGGGCCGAAGCGGCTGTCGGCACAGTAGTGCACCGGGTCCTCGCGACGCAGCCGCGCGAACAACGGCCCGTGCGCGTGATCGCGGTACAGGCGCGGGTTGCTGACGTCGATCTGATCGAGTGGGATTTGATTCGCGCCATTGCGCACGTCGCCCGGGATCGCTGTGGTCATGATGCCTCCTCGCCGTATGTTGATACTCGCCCCTGCGAATGCATAGCGTCTGCGCGGCCTGCGCGGGCTCAATCGGGCTTGATGCCGCGCTCCTTGACCACTCGCGACCACTTGTCGAGATCGGCGCGCAAAAATCGCTCGAATTCCGCCGCGCTGCCGCCGACCGCGATCGCGCCGATGCCAGCAAATTTTTCGAGGACTTCGGGGTTCTTCAGCGCCATGTTCACTTCCTGATTCAGCCGATCCACCACCTCGCGCGGCGTGCCGGCCGGCGCCAGCAGTCCGAACCATGCATACGCATCGACCTGGCGCAGGCCCACTTCTGCAAAGGTGGGTGTGTCGGGCAGTTGCGCGGTGCGTTCGCGGGCCACCACCGCCAGCGCGCGCAGGCGGCCCGAGCGCACATGCGGCAGCGGCGTGCCCTGGGCGTTGAAGCACGCGCCCACCTGCCCGCCGACCAGATCATTGACCGCCGGCGCATCGCCCTTGTAGGGCACATGCACCAGCGGCGCGCCACTGGCCCAGGCCAGCAGTTCCATGGCCAGATGCGGGCCGCTGCCGTTGCCCGGCGAGCAGACGGTGGCGGCGCGCGGGTCTTTGCGGGCGAGCTCGAGGTATTCGGCCACGGTGCGTGCGGGCGAGGCCGCCGGCACCGAGAACAGCAGCGGCTGGATCACCGTCTGCGTCACCGGCACGAAATCGCGGATCGTGTCGTAGGGCAGCTTGTCGTACAGCGCCGGATTCACGGTGAAAGGCGCCGCCACCCAGAACAGCGTGTAGCCGTCGGGCGTGGCCTTGGCGACCAGTTCGGTCGCGATCCGGGTGTTGGCCCCGGGCTTATTGTCGACCATCACCGTCT
>DAONCJ010000245.1:0-5925 GCA_035401985.1 Burkholderiaceae bacterium
ACCATGGACACGACCACGACCACGACCACGACCACGACCAGCATTCCCACGATCACGACCACGCCCACTGCGGCCATGACCACGGCCATCATCACCTATCCGAGGCAAAGCCCGTTGTGATGGCAGCGGCTATCGCCAAGCCGCACAAGCATGCACACAAGGTCAAGTCGAAGCTGATGGCGGAGTCCGCCGTCTATGTGCTGGAGAAGATGGCGCACGGGTATCGGCGGATGGGCCGGGCCTACGGAAAAGGCTTTTACGAATACCCGGAAGATGGCGAGAAATACCTTTGGCCGGGCCTCAGCGCCTTCGCAAAGGGCGGACGCGCCGTACCGCTTGAAGACATTCGCGATCGGCTGCTGTACGCGCAGGCGATCGAGACCGTACGGTGCCTGCAGGAAGGTGTGCTGACATCAACCCGGGATGCCAACATCGGTTCGATCTTCGGCTGGGGCTTCCCCGCCTACACCGGCGGAACGGCGCAATTTGTGAATCACGTGGGCGTCAAGGCTTTCGTCGAGCGGGCGCAGGAACTCGCCCAGCGTTATGGCGAGCGCTTCACACCCCCTGCACTGCTGATCCAGCTCGCGGCCGAGGGCAAGCCCTTATGACGGCCGTCACCACGCGACGCGAGGGCCCGGTCACCGTCATCACGCTGTCGCGGCCGCAGGCCCGCAATGCGGTTGACGGACCAACCGCCACCGCGCTCGCGGAAGCCTTTGAAGCATTCGACGCCGACGATCAGGCACGCGTCGCAGTCTTTCACGGAGCCAACGGCACGTTCTGCGCCGGCGCCGACCTGAAGGCGATCGCCAATCAGGCCACCCGCAACCGGCTCTCCCCTGAAGGGCGCGGGCCGATGGGACCGTCACGCCTGCTGCTCGACAAGCCCGTGATCGCTGCGGTGTCGGGATTCGCTGTGGCGGGCGGCCTGGAACTGGCGCTTTGGTGCGATCTGCGGATCGTCGAGCAATCAGCCGTCTTCGGCGTGTATTGCCGGCGCTGGGGTGTCCCGTTGATCGACGGCGGCACGGTTCGGTTGCCCCGACTGATCGGTCTGTCGCGAGCACTGGATCTGATCCTGACGGGCCGACCCGTCGCCGCCGACGAAGCGCTCGCGATGGGCCTGGCCAACCGCGTCGTGCCCGATGGCAGCGCGCTATCGGCGGCCCTCGACATGGCGGCCCAACTGGCTGAACTGCCCCAGACCTGCATGCGCAATGACCGCCGTTCGGCGTACGAGCAGTTCGGCCTGCCGCTGCCCCAGGCGATGGCTCGCGAGTTCGAGCTGGGCCTGCAGACGATTGAAACCGGAGAACACATCCGCGGTGCTGCCCGATTCTCGGGCGGCGCCGGACGACACGGCGCACGCGCCGATGGAGAGATTTGATGCCACGCCAAGACTACCGAGTCCACGAATTCAAGCCGCCTGTCACGCCCCGGCCTGCCGCGACGATCCTGCTGCTGCGCGACACCGAGCGCGGCCTTGAAGTGCTGATGACCCGCCGATCGATGCAGGCAAGCTTTGCGCCTGGCGCATTCGTGTTTCCCGGTGGGGCACTGGATGCAGCCGATCAGACCGACGATGCGCGCAAGTTGTCGCGCGCTCGCGAAGCGCAATCGCATGAGCAACAGGCCTTCACGGTCGCCGCGATCCGCGAGGCTTTCGAGGAGTTGGGCGTGCTGCTGGCTCGCGAGGCCGACGGCACCCCGGCGGGACAGGGGCATCTGGATCGTCTCTCGCGCGACCGTGACGCCGACTTCCTGGCGCAGATGACCGAGCACGGCCTCAGTCTGGCGGTCGAGGACGTCTGGTGGCTGTGCCACTGGATCACCGACCCCGACCTGCCCAAGCGTTTCGATGCGCGCTTCTTCGTCGCCCGCATGCCGGAAGACCAGGAGCCCGTCGCCGACGAAGGCGAGACGTTCGAGCCGGTCTGGATCTCGCCGAAGGACGCCCTGAAGCGCCACGAAGAAGGCAGCTTCTCGATGATCTTTCCGACGATCAGAACGCTGCGCCGGCTCGCCGAGTTCTCGCATTCGCAAGCGGTGCTCGATGCGTGTACCGATGAAAAGCCGATGTGGGTATCGTCCCCGCGCGGAGGCAAGCTGCGGGGCGCAATCGAGCGGTTTTCGGAGCACGAGCCGCCGTATGGCGAGCTCGAACTGATTGTGCCGGACGGCCGCGTGCTGCACGAGCTGGACTGGCAGCACGAGAAGCCCGTTGCGCTTCTGCGCAATGTCCAGCGCCTGACCGCTCCCAATCCGGGACGCATGACAGGACCGGGCACGAACACCTACATCGTCGGCGAGCCGGGTGCCGGCTACATGGTCATCGACCCGGGTCCCGATCTGTCGATCCACGTCAAGCGGATCGCGGAGATCGTCGGCGGCGAGCTGAAGGCGATCCTGTGCACCCACGCCCACCCCGACCATTCCCCGGGGGCTGCAGAACTGAAGGCGCTGACCGGCGCACCGATCCTTGGCGCACCATCAGGCCCGCACTTTCGCAGCGAATGGCAGTTCACGCCGGATCGCACGCTGCAGGATGGTGACGTGATCAGCGTGCCGGGCTCGACCCTGCGTGTGCTCCACACGCCCGGCCATGCCTCCAATCATTTGTGCTTTCTGCTGGAAGAGGACGGCCTGCTGTTCTCGGGCGATCACATCAACAACGGTTCGACCGTGGTGATCGACCCCCCGGATGGCAACATGCGGGACTACCTGATTGCGCTCGAACGCCTGCTGAAGCTTCCGTTCGATTACATCCTGCCGGCGCATGGCTGGGTGCTCGGCTTTGCGCACGACGCCATCCGACAGCTGATCGCCCACCGCCTCAAGCGCGAAGCCAAGGTCATGGCGGCCGTGCGAAGCACCGGCGGCGGCACCATGGACGAGCTGGTGAAGGTGGTCTACGACGACGTCGACAAGATCATGCATCCGGTTGCCAAGCGTTCGCTGTATGCGCATCTGGACAAGCTGGCCCAGGACGGCATGATCACAGGGTCGGTTGAGGGCCGCTGGGCCGCCGTGGCCTGAAAGACGTCCGGTTCGCTGCTGGCGTCGAGGCGAGCCGCACCCGTCGACATCGGTGAACCGATCGCCGGCGCCCTGCCCGCAGCCGCCACGCGTTCATGCAAAAAGGGCCCGCCGCCATCACAGCGTCGGGCCCTTTTGATGTCGGGCGGCCAGGCCGCCCGATCAGTGCGCGTTGGCGGATTACTCCGCTTTGGCGGCTTCGTCCGCAGCAGCGGCCTTCATTGACAGGCGCAGGCGACCCTTGTCGTCGGCCTCGATCGCCTTCACGCGGACCAGCTGGCCCTCTTTCAGGTAATCGGACACCTGATTGACGCGTTCGTTGGCGATCTGCGAGACATGCAGCAGACCGTCGCGGCCAGGCAAAATCTGCACGATGGCACCGAAGTCGAGGATCTTCAGGACCGTACCCTCGTAGGTGCGGCCGATCTCGACCTCGGCAGTCAGCCCCTCGATGATGGCCTGGGCCTTCTTGGCTGCACCCGAGTCGACGGCGGCGATGGTGATCGAACCGTCGTCCTTGATGTCGATCGTCGTGCCGGTCTGTTCGGTGATCTGGCGGATCGTTGCACCGCCCTTGCCGATCACGTCGCGGATGCGCTCGGGGTTGATCTTCATCGTGTACATGCGCGGGGCGAAATCGGACAGCTCCTCGCGGGCGCCACCGACCGCCTTCTTCATGTGGTCGAGGATGTGCAGACGGCCCTCACGGGCCTGCGCCATCGCGACCTGCATGATCTCCTTGGTGATGCCCTGGATCTTGATGTCCATCTGCAGCGCAGTGATGCCCTGCTCGGTTCCGGCGACCTTGAAGTCCATGTCGCCCAGGTGATCCTCGTCGCCCAGGATGTCGGTCAGCACCGCAAAGCGGTTGCCGTCCTTGATCAGGCCCATCGCCACGCCGGCAACGTGCGCCTTCATCGGCACGCCGGCGTCCATCAGCGCAAGGCAGCCGCCGCACACCGAGGCCATCGATGACGAACCGTTGGACTCGGTGATTTCGGACACGACACGCAGCGAATAGGCGAACTCGCCGATGGTCGGCAGCAGCGGACGCAGAGCGCGCTTGGCCAGCGCGCCATGGCCCACCTCGCGCCGCTTGGGCGAGCCGAAGCGCCCGGTTTCGCCGGTGGCGAACGGGGGCATGTTGTAGTTGAACATGAAGCGCTCACGGTACTCGCCGTTGATCGCATCGATGATCTGTTCGTCGCGCGCCGTGCCCAGGGTGGCGGCAACCAGCGCCTGCGTCTCACCGCGGGTGAACAGGGCCGAACCGCGAGCGCGCGGCAGCACGCTCGAGCGGATCGCGATCGGGCGCACCGTGCGCGTGTCACGGCCGTCGATACGCGCCTCACCGGACAGGATCTGGTGACGCACGATGCGCGACTGGATGTCGAACAGCACGTTGTTGATGTCGTTGTTGTCGGGCACCGGCTGGCCGGCGGCCTTCGCCTCGGCGACGACGATCGCAGCCGCGTTCTTCTCGGCGTTGCGGATCAGCGTGGTGCGTTCCTGCTTGTTGCGGGTGGCGTAGGCGGCCCGCATATCGGCTTCGGCCAGCGCATTGATGCGTGCGATCAGCGCCTCGTTCTTGGGCGCCGGCTTCCAGTCCCACTCGGGCTTGCCGCCCAGCGCGACCAGCTCGTCGATGGCGGCGATGGCAGTCTGCATCTGCTCGTGACCGAACACGACGGCGCCAAGCATCACCTCTTCGGAGAGCTGGTGCGCCTCGGACTCGACCATCAGCACGGCAGCGTCGGTCCCGGCAACCACCAGGTCGAGCTTGCTGGACGACATCTGGGTCGTCGACGGATTGAGCACGTATTCGCCGTTGATGTAGCCGACGCGCGCAGCGCCGATCGGGCCGCTGAACGGGATGCCCGAGATGGCCAGAGCCGCCGACGCACCGATCATCGCGGGGATGTCGCTGTCCACTTCGGGGTTGCTGGACATCACCTGGATGATGACCTGCACCTCGTTGTAGAAGCCGTCAGGAAACAGCGGACGCAGCGGCCGATCGATCAGGCGGCAGATGAGAATCTCACGCTCGGTCGGACGGCCCTCGCGCTTGAAGAAACCGCCGGGGATGCGGCCGGCGGCATAGAATTTTTCGACGTAGTCGACGGTGAGGGGGAAGAAATCCTGGCCTGGCTTGGCGCTTTTGGCTGCGACCACGGTGCACAGGAGGACGGTGTCGTCCATGGTGACCATCACCGCGCCCGATGCCTGGCGAGAAACTTCGCCGGTCTCGAGCGTGACGGTGTTTTGGCCCCATTTGAAGGTCTTGCGTGCGATATCGAACACTGCTGTTTTCCTTTTTTCAGACATTTCCCGCGCGGTCGGCCGGCGGCGCGGTTCGCCTTCGATCGGTCAAATGCAGAAAGCCCGCAAGCAGTTCACTTGCGGGCTTTCCAGGCGCTGGCATGGGGGTAGCGCTGCATGATGCCGCGCTGTCATGGTCCCGGGATACCAGCGCGGTACTGGGGTATCAACCCCGCAATCCGAGCTTCTCGATCAGGGCTTTGTAGCTGCCCGTGTTGGTCGACTTCAGATAGTCGAGCAGCTTGCGGCGGCGGCTGACCATCTTGAGCAGGCCGCGACGCGAATGGTGGTCTTTGGTGTGGGTCTTGAAGTGCCCGGTCAGATCATTGATGCGGGCCGTGAGCAGTGCGACCTGAACTTCCGGGGACCCGGTATCGTTCTTGGCGCGCTGAAAATCGGCGACGATCTTCGATTTGTCGAGATTGGCGACAGTCATGTTTTCCCTTTGAGAACTTGCGGCGCCGCAGGGGAAGCGGGCCGTGCTGTGGCAAAGAAATTCCGCAGATAGCGGATCGGATAGCTGTGTGCTGCTCTGTGGTGCTTTGCTCGTTTAACGGGCCAGCGTGT
>DAONCJ010000246.1:0-5883 GCA_035401985.1 Burkholderiaceae bacterium
GGCCGACGCGTCCGTCGACGCCTGTCGCGCGACCCAGCGCGGGCCGAGATCCAGGGCCGCCCAGGCGCGGCTCTGCGAGGGCGTCATGTCGGCTCGCTCGCCAGAGGCAGGCGCATCACCAGAGCATCCTCGCGAGTCTCGTTGTACGAGGGGTAATACCGCTTGCGCCGGCCGATCAGCTCGAAGCCGCTGGTTTCGTAGAGTCGGTGCGCGCGGTCGTTGGAGGGCCGCACTTCGAGGAACATTGCAACCGCACCGCGGCGCGCCGCGTCATCGCACAGCCAGCCCAGCAGCCGGCGTCCGATGCCCTTGCCCTGCCACTCGGCGGCCACGCTGAGATTGAGCAGATGAACCTCGTCGGGCGTCCACATGATCACTGCATAGCCGATCAGCACGCTGTCGGACTCGAGGACCCAGGCGTCGTAACCGGCGGCCAGCGAATCGGCGAAATTGCCGGCCGTCCAGGGGAAGGGATAGATCTCGCGCTCGATGGCGGCGACCGCCGGCACGTCGCCCGCGCACATCACGCGGGTGCGCCAGGGCGCAAGAGGCAGAACAGTGGCCCGGGCGCTCATTGCGATCCATCCCGCGCCGCATCCCGCGCCTGACGCAGGGCCCGCTGCTCGTCGACGTCGAGCGCCACCTTGTTGCGCACATAGACCGGCACCGCGTCGTCGGGATCGAGCACGCGGCCATCGAGCCAGGCGAGGGCTGCGCATTCAGCGATCGCGTCGGCGCGCGGAAAGACGTCCGCGCAGACCCTGGCGCCGCCGGCCCGTGCCTGCTCGGCGAGCTCGGGATAGCGCGCGAAGGCATCGCCCGCGGCAACCCAGCGACCTTGCACCCCAGGGCTCCCTGTGCCGCCGGAGTCGCCATGCGCCAAGATCTGTATGAGCGCGGAAAGGTCCGCCGGAGGCCCCACCGCGAGGCTCGCATCGGGCACCCGGGCCACCGCCGCATCGTCCCCCGGAACCACCGCCCACCGCGCGAAATAGACCTCGCCCATCCGGGCATCGGTCGCGCTCAGCACCGCAAGCCGCCGGTGAGGCCAGGCCAGGGCCCGCAGCGATGAGACAGGCGCCACGGGGCAGCTGATGCCCAGAGCGAGCCCCTGCGCCAGCCCGCAGCCGATCCGCAGGCCCGTGAAGCTGCCGGGCCCCGCGTCGAATGCGATCAGTCCGAGGTCGGCCATCCGCAGGCCGGCCTGTTCGAGCAGTTCATGCGCCATGGGCAGCACCCGCTGGGAATGGGCTTGACCGGCCAGCTCGCTGGCACTCGCCCATTGCAAGCCGGCCCATTGCAGGCCGCCCGTTGCCCCCTCAACCGATCTGTCGATGGCCTGTGCATCGGGTGCGCCGGCCTGAGGATCGGGCCAGGCGAGCGCCACGGAGCACCATGCCCCTGAGGTGGCAAGGGCGAGGATGGGCGGCACGCGACGAAAACGGGGGTCGGACGGAGCGGAGGTCACGCCCGGATTTTACCTTCGTCGAAGCACGCAATCGGCTGATGTCCGATGTCGAATGTCGCCGAGTGCCGCGCAGGCGAACGCCTCAGCGCGAGTCGCCGTCCGAGTGTTCCCGCCGGCGCTGGCGCTCATCGCGCAACTGCGAGCGCAACTGCTGACGCTCCTCGGGCGACAGACGCGGATATGCCGGTTCGCCACGGCCGCCGGACGAATGTCCCTCGCGCGGCATGCCCTGTGGGTATCCCCCCTGACCGTACGGCGAATAGCCGCCACCCTGCGGGGGCGCATACCCGCGCGAACCGGACCGGTCCCGATAACCGGGTGGATAGGCACCTTCCCCGTACGGCCGACTCCCAGGAGGATAGGCACCCGGAGGATAGGCACCCGGGGGGTAGGCGGCTGGCGGATAGGCCCCTGGGGGGTAGGCGCCGCGCGGATAGCCGTCCCGCCCGTAGCCGCCCGGGGGATTGGCTTCCCGCTGGCCACCTCGCGGATAGGCTCCGGGAGGGTAGGCGCCCGGTGGATAGCCCCCTTGCGGGTACCCGCCCTGGCCGTACGCACCCGGAGGATAGGCCCCCTGGGGCACTCGTCCCTGGGGCGGTGGCCCCGACGGATACCCCGGCGCCTGTGGGGGCACGTAGTAGCCGCCCTGCCCCCCAGATCCTGGTGCGCCCGGCGCCCAGCCGCGGCGTGCGCCGCCCGCCTCGCCACCGGCGCCCCACGCCTGCTGGCGCAATTCCTGGCGCAACCGGGCCCGCTCGGAGGGCTCCAGCCGCCCGCCGGGCGGCTGCGCCTGAGCCGGCACGCTTGCGAGCACCGCACAGGCGGCCAGCAGCCAGCCGGCAACCCGAAGGAAGGCTGTCGACGAGCGCAGTGGCGGACGGTCAAGGCGGAACATGAAGAGGATTCTAGGCAAGTGAGCGATCGACAGGGGGAGCGTGGGGGTAACCGTTGTAACAACCGGTAAGCCGATCGGGCGGTACTGGGGTGCCTGGCGGGCCGATGGTTATCATTCGCCCATGAGCACCCCCGGCAAGCACCTCCTGGTCGTCGACGACGACCTCAAGCTGCGCGAACTGCTGCGTCGCTACCTGACCGAGAACCAGTTCGAGGTCACGCTGGCGCAGGACGCGCCGTCGATGAATCGGCTGCTGCAGCGCCAGCCCTTCGACCTCATCGTGCTCGACCTGATGCTGCCCGGCGAGGATGGCCTGTCGATCGTGCGGCGCCTGCGCGGGGCCGGCGACACCACTCCGGTCATCATGCTCACCGCGAAGGGCGACGACGTCGACCGCATCGTGGGCCTCGAGATGGGTGCCGACGACTACATCCCCAAGCCGTTCAATCCTCGCGAACTGCTGGCCCGCATCCACGCCGTGCTTCGCCGCCAGCCGGCGCCCGAGGCGCCCGGGGCGCCGAGCGCCGAGGCCGCCGAGGTGAGTTTCGGCGACTTCCATCTCGACCTCTCGCTGCGTGCCCTCACGCGCAAGGGCGAACCGGTCCCCCTCACCAGCGGCGAATTCGCCGTGCTGAAGGCCTTCGCCCGCCATCCGCGTCAGCCTCTGTCGCGCGAAAAGCTGATGCTGCTGGCCCGCGGCCGCGAGTATGGCGCGTTCGACCGCAGCCTGGACGTCCAGATCTCCCGGCTTCGCAAGCTGATCGAGACCGATCCGCAGCATCCCCGCTACCTGCAGACGGTCTGGGGTGTGGGTTACGTCTTCGTGCCCGACGGTCAGTAGCGGCCCGCCCCGGCGCACGTCCGAACGTCCCCCGTCCCACGCCTCCGGATCCGTCGCCCGCCCGTGCGCATCAGCCTCTTCTGGCGCACCTTCCTGCTGATCGCGGGGCTGGTCGTTGCCTGCCTTCTGGCGATGATTCAACTGATCCGCAGCTTCGACCCCGCGCCGGCGGAACAGAAACTGGCGTGGGAGATGGCCTCGGTGGTCAACCTTACGCGCTCGGCCCTGGTCAGCGCCCAGACGGGCCGCCGGAGCGCGCTGCTGACCGAACTGGCGCGCGAAGAAGGTGTGCGCGTGGCTCCGCTCGAACCGGGCGATCGGACCGAAGCGCTGCAACCCTCCGATCGTGCGCAGGCGCTGCTGGCCCGGCTGCGCAGCCTGCTCGGTCCCCAGACCCGCCTGGCTGCGCGGGTGAACGGCGAACAGGGCTTGTGGGTCAGCTTCGAGATCGACGGCGACCCATACTGGCTGGGCCTGTCGGCCAGCCGCTTCGAGCGTCAGCTTGGCCCGCCGTGGTGGGCGTTGCTCGGCCTGGCTGCCTCACTGGCGCTGCTCGGGGCGCTGGCGGTGGCTGTGCCGCTGAACAAGCCGCTGGCCCAACTGTCCCAGGCACTGGGGCGCGTCAGCCGCGGCGATTCGGCCCCGCCCCTGCCCGAGGCCGGCCCGACCGAGATTGCCGCGCTGAACCGCCGCTTCAACCGGATGGTCAACGACTTGACCGAGCTCGAAAGCGACCGCGCCGTCGCACTGGCCGGCATCTCGCACGACATCCGCACACCGCTGACCCGCCTGCGCATGGAGATCGAGCTCTCCGGCCTGCCCGACGCAGACAAGGAATCGATGAGCGAGGACATCACCCGCATCGACGCGATCGTCGGCAAGTTCATGGAATATGCCCGCACCGCCGCGAGCGATCGGCAGCCGGGCCGAATCCAGACGGTCGCCGTGGCGGACGCCATCGATTCGCTGCGCGCCGCGTACCAGAGCAGCCTCGAGAGCGGTGAACTGAAGCTGCACATCGCCGTCGACCCGCAATTGCGCTGGCGGGGCGACCCGCTCGACTTGTCACGGATCCTCGCCAACCTGCTGGAGAACGCCCTGCGCTATGGCCGCACACCCGACTCCGATTGCGCCGAAGTCAGCGTCAGAGCCGCGCGCCTGGGCGGCGACTGCGAGCTCACGGTCAGCGATCTCGGCGCCGGCGTCCCCGCGCAGGAGCGTCAGCGCCTGCTGCGGCCCTTCTCCCGGCTGGACAACGCCCGCAGTGAGCGGGGCGGCAGTGGCCTGGGCCTGGCCATCGTGGCACGCCTCGCGCAGCGTTACGGCGGGCTATGCAGCCTCGAGGACAATCCGGCGGGCCACGGGCTGCTCGTGCGCATCCGCCTGCCGGACGCGCACCACGCCTGAACGCGCTGGGGCTGGTAGTCCGAAGCCGACGGATTGACGGCAGATTGCCGCACGATTTCCGTGGTGGTCGGCCGATAGGCGGCGCCAATCGATCGGATATGGAAGATCAATTAGGCATTGCCATCGCGGGTTTGTAGAATCGGGCCAGTTGCCGGTCACAAACGCGAAGGCTTGCGGTGTGACCCGCTCGCTCCCCCACCCACATTTCACACTGGAGACTGCAATGCCGTCCTTGAAGGGCACCAAGACGCATGACAACCTGAAGGCCGCGTTTGCCGGCGAAAGCCAGGCCAACCGTCGTTACCTGTACTTCGCGAACAAGGCTGACATCGAGGGCCATCCGGAAGTGGCGGC
The DNA here is from genome assembly GCA_035401985.1 of Burkholderiaceae bacterium. Lineage (GTDB taxonomy): Bacteria > Pseudomonadota > Gammaproteobacteria > Burkholderiales > Burkholderiaceae_E > Quisquiliibacterium. Next base: position 4,966 of record DAONCJ010000246.1, read on the forward strand.
GCTGTTCCGCTCCACCGCCGAGGGCGAGACCGGGCATGCGCACGGCCATCTCGACTATCTGGCTGAAGTGGGTGATCCCGCGACCGATCTGCCGATCGGCGCCTCGGCGCTGAATCTGAAGGCAGCTGTCGCCGGCGAAACGCACGAGTACACCGACATGTATCCCGGCATGGCCAAGTCCGCGCGCGACGAAGGCTTCGACGAGATCGCCGACTGGTTCGAGACCCTGGCCAAGGCCGAGCGCTCGCACGCCAACAAGTTTGCCAAGGCGCTCGAAGGCCTGGCCCTCTGATCAGGCTGCACTGACGCGCGTGCGGGACAGCCTTGCCCTGGGCTGCCCGTGCCGCGTGAGACTCGGGGAGTCGCGCAAGCGCTCCCCTTTTATTTGCCCGCGAGATATTCATGACCGCACGCGAAGGTTCGCTCGAAGCGCCGACCCGTCATCCGCTCGACTGGAAGAACCCCGAGTTTTACGACGAATCGAAGGCACTCGCCGAGATGGAGCGGGTGTTCGACATCTGCCACGGCTGCCGCCGATGCGTAAGCCTGTGCAACGCGTTTCCGACGCTGTTCGATCTGGTCGATGCCAGCGAATCGCTGGAGGTCGACGGGGTCGACAAGAAGGACTACTGGAAGGTCGTCGACCAGTGCTATCTGTGCGACGTCTGCTACATGACGAAGTGCCCCTACGTGCCCCCGCATCCCTGGAATCTCGACTTCCCGCACCTGATGCTGCGGGCCAAGGCGATCCAGTTCAAGCAGGGCACACCAACCAAATTTCGCGACACGGCCCTGTCCTCGACCGACCGCAACGGCAAGCTCGCCACCATCCCGGTGGTCGTGCAGCTGGTCAACAAGGCCAAGGAAAACGCCACGCTGCGCCAGTTCGGCGAAGACGCCGTGGGTGTGCACCACAAT
>DAONCJ010000247.1:0-5868 GCA_035401985.1 Burkholderiaceae bacterium
ACTGCACGAGGTTGTAGGTGAAGCTGTCGTAGTTGTCGATCATCAGCAGCATGGCGTGCTCCTCACTGAAGACCGGCCTGGACCATCTCGGCCGCGCGCAACACTGCACGCGCCTTGCTTTCGGTCTCCTGCCATTCGCTTTCGGCCACTGAGTCGGCCACGACACCCGCCGCAGCCTGCACGTAGAGCATGCCGTCCTTGATCACGCCGGTGCGGATCGCGATGGCAAGATCAAGATCGCCCAGGAAGGAGATGTAGCCGCAGGCGCCGCCGTAGATGCCGCGCTTGGTGGGCTCGAGCTCGTCGATGATCTCCATCGCCCGGATCTTGGGCGCGCCGGACAGCGTGCCCGCGGGGAAAGTGGCGCGCAGCACATCGATGGGACCCATGCCGGGCTTCAGGATGCCCTCGACGTTGGAGACGATGTGCATCACATGCGAGTACTTCTCGATCGCCATCTGGTCGGTGACCTTGACGGTGCCGGTGCGCGCGATGCGACCGATGTCGTTGCGTGCCAGGTCGATCAGCATCACATGCTCGGCGCGCTCCTTCGGATCGGCAAGCAGCTCGGCTGCAACCGCTTCATCGCGCTCGGGCGTGCCGGCACGCGGCCGGGTGCCCGCGAGCGGACGGATCGTGATGCGATCGCCGTCGGGCAGACGCTCCTGACGGACGAGGATTTCGGGCGAGGCGCCAACCACGTGAAAGTCGCCGAAGTTGTACAGGTACATGTAGGGCGAAGGATTGATCGTGCGCAGCGCCCGGTACAGCGTGAGCGGTGAATCGCGGAAGGGCTTGCGCAGCACCTGGCCGATCTGCACCTGCATCATGTCGCCCGCCGCGATGTATTCCTTGGCCTTGTGCACCGCCGCCAGATACTGGTCGCGCGGGAAGTCGCGTTCGGTGGCTGTGTCGTAGCTGCCACCGGACTCGGGCACATCGACGGGCTTGCGCAGCATTACCTTCAGGTCGCGCAGACGCCGGTTCGCCTTCTGGTATGCCTCGGGCTCGGTCGGGTCGGCATAGACCATCAGGTAGATCTTGCCCGACAGGTTGTCGACGATGGCGAGCTCTTCGGTGAGCAGCAGCAGGATGTCGGGCACGCCCAGCGGATCGGGCTTCTTGACGCCGGCCAGGCGCGGCTCGATGTAGCGCACGGTGTCGTAGGCGAAGTAGCCGGCCAGGCCACCGCAGAACCTCGGCAGGCCCGGTCGCACCGCGACCTTGAAGCGCTTCTGGTAGGCGTCGACGAAGTCGAGCGGATTACCCAGATAGCGCTCGATGACCTTGCCATGCTTGACCACTTCGGCGCCGTCTTCGGTGGAACGCAGCAGCGTCGTGGCGGGCAGGCCGATGAACGAGTAGCGCCCGAACCGCTCGCCGCCCACCACCGATTCGAGCAGAAAGCTGTAGGGCTTGTGGGCGAGCTTCAGGTACAGCGACAGCGGGGTGTCGAGGTCGGCAAAGCTTTCGAGGAGCAGCGGAATGCGATTGAAGCCCTGGGCCGCAATTGCCTTGAATTCGATTTCGGTCATGCGTTGTCTCCGAAGGCGGACCCATCAGGGAATCGCCTACACCCGGCCGAATAAGCCGGGCTTGCTGAATCAACAGAGGGTCAGGGCTGGGTCCCTGCTATGGGGCGGGATGGCGCCGGGACAGATCACGGCACGAACCCGCGGGTGCGGCTAGCTGCGCCAGCACCACCAGCGCCAGGACCGCCAGTCCTGGCTGAGAGGAATGTCACGCAGCAGATGCATGATCGAGGACACGGGACGCAGGCTCTTGAGGTCGGAAACGAAGTGTGATCAACGCTGGATTCAGGGCTGCCCGCCGGGCTTGGGCCGGTACAGACGGACCCGCCGCGCCGCGTCCAGCAGCGAATCGACTATAGCATCAACATCCAGCGATTGCACCCGCACCCCCTCGTTGTAGCCGTAGGGCACGATGAACACCGTCATGCCGGCAGCCCGTGCCGCCTGGGCGTCGTTGATGGAGTCGCCGACCGCCACGGTGAGATGAGGCGCGGAGTCCAGTCGCGCCGCGGCATGCAGCAGCGGGCGCGGGTCGGGCTTCTTGAACGGCAAGGCGTCGCCGCCCTGGATGAACTCGAAGCAGTCTGCCAGGTCCAGGCGTGCGAGCAGCGGCTCGGCAAAGGCCTGCGGCTTGTTGGTGACACAGGCCAGACGCAGGCCGGCCGACAGCATCGCTTCGATGCCCTCGCGCACCCCGGGATAGGGCACGGCATGCTGGCCGTTGGTGGACTGGTAATGGAACAGGAAGCGCTGCATCGCGTGCGCATGTTCGGGCTCGGGTGCATGCCCGTCGGGGCGCCCGGTCAGCACGCGATGGACGAGCACTTCAGAGCCCTTGCCCACGCAGGCAGCAACCTGCTCCTGCGTGAGCAGGGGCCGCTGCAGGTCGGACAGCATCAGGTTGACCGCGGCGGCCAGGTCGGCCGCGGTGTCGAGCAGCGTGCCGTCGAGATCGATCAGCACGGCCGACGCTTCGTGGACCGGCCGGGCCGGGCCTGAAGAGGAATGCGGCATGGGGGACTAAGCAGCGTTGCCGGCAGCCGCGCCTCGCAGGCGGGACATCACCCCGGCATAGCCGCCGTCGGGATCGGGCGAGCCGAACACCGCCGACCCCGCCACGAAGGTGTCCGCCCCCGCCGCATGCACCTGGCCGATGTTGTCGGTCTTGACGCCGCCATCGACCTCGAGCCAGATGTCCTGGCCGCCCTGCTCCTTCCAGGCGTCGATGCGAGCGCGCAGCGCGCGGATCTTGGGCAGCGTGGAGGCGATGAACTGCTGGCCGCCATAGCCGGGGTTGACCGACATCAGCAGGACGATGTCGACCTTGTCCATCACATGGTCGAGCCAGCTCAGCGGTGTGGCCGGATTGAACACCAGGCCTGCCTTGCAGCCATGCTCGCGGATCAGCGCGAGCGTACGGTCGACGTGATCGGAGGCTTCGGGATGGAAGGTGATGATGTTGGCGCCAGCTCGGGCGAAGTCGGGAATGATCCGGTCGACCGGGCGCACCATGAGGTGGACGTCGATCGGGATGGAAATGTGCGGCCGGATCGCCTGGCAGACCAGCGGGCCGACCGTGAGGTTCGGCACGTAATGGTTGTCCATGACGTCGAAATGGAGCATGTCGGCCCCGGCCGCCTGCACCGCACGGACCTCTTCACCCAGGCGCGCGAAGTCGGCGGACAGCAGGCTGGGGGCAATTCGACAGGCACGCGGGACGGGATTCATGTGGCAGGACCGGCTTCGGACTAAACTGCCATTTTAGCCGTGCGGCCGATTGGCGCCGGCGGCCCAGCGACCGGACATCGACGGAATCCCATGAGCGAGCCCAAGTATCAGCTGAGCATCGCGGTCCAGCCCCGCTACCTGCCAGAGCAGTCCGACCCCGCCAAGGGGCAGTACGCATTTGCCTACACGGTGCGCATCACCAATGCCGGCTCCGTGCCGACCCAGGTGATCAGCCGCCACTGGCTGATCACCGACGGCAACGGCAAGATCGTCGAAGTGAAGGGGCTCGGGGTGGTCGGCCATCAGCCGCTGCTGGCGCCGGGCCAGAGCTTCGAATACACCAGCGGCAGCCAGCTGGCGACGCCCGCAGGCACGATGCAGGGCAGCTATTTTTGCGTGGCCGATGACGGCGAGCGCTTCGAGGCGCCTATTCCGGCCTTTTCGCTGGCGATGCCGCGCACCTTGCATTGAGCCTGCGGGCGCGGACGTCTCGAGGCGTCAACGCTTGCCGCGCAGCGTCCACCAGACCAGCAGCAGCACGACGACCAGCACGCCGGCGGCTTCGAGATAAATGAGCCACATCCCCGTGTTCTCCCAATGGTTGGCGGCACCTTGGCGCCCTGGCACCGCGGCCGCCCTGCTTGCGGTGATGCTGGCAGGCTGCGCGCCGCCGGGCCCCCCGCGACCGCCTGGCAGCGGCGCCGCGGGTGACGCCGCGGCCACGGCGCCAAGGCTGCCTGAACCAAGCATACCTGCACCGGCCGAGGCCACCGGGCCTGCCTTCGAGACTGACTCGATGGAAGGGCTGGCGAGCGCGATTGCGGCCCAGTGCGCCATGGCGCGGCCGCCCGCCCCCTGGCCCGAGTTGTGCGTCGAGTGGCGGACCCAGCGCGGCACACCGATCCGCTGGCTGACGCGGCGCTTCGATGCGCAGCTGCTGCGCGGCGCAGACGGCAGCGATCGCGGATTGATCACCGGCTATTTCGAACCGGAACTGACCGGCAGCCGGCAGCGCGAATCGGCTCATCAGGTGGCGCTGCTGCGGCGCCCGGCCGGCGATGCGCCGCATGCCCGCGCGCCGCGGGCACAGATCGAAGCGCGGGTACCGGGCGACCCCGAGGTGCTGGTATGGGTCGATGATCCGGTCGATGCCTACTTCCTGCAGGTGCAGGGCTCGGGGCGGGTGCGCCTGCGCGACGGCACGGTGATGCGGGTCGGCTTCGGCGGCGACAACGGCCTGCCGTATCGGGCGATCGGCCGCGACCTGATCGAGCGGGGCGTGCTGACGATGGCCAGCCTGAGCGCACGCGCGATTGCCGACTGGCTGCGCGGCAATCCGCTCGAAGGCCGGGAACTGATGCAGTCGAACCCCCGGTATGTTTTTTTCCGTGAGGTCGAAGTACCGAAGTCCGCCGCAGCCGTCGGTCCCATCGGCTCGCTCGGGGTGCCGCTCACGCCGCTGCGCTCGGCGGCCGTGGATCCGCGTGCGGTGCCACCGGGCTCGCTGCTGTGGCTGGAGGTGGCCGATCCGCGCGGCGGCATGTTGCGCCGGGTGGTGGTGGCCCAGGACACAGGCGCCGCCATCGTCGGCTCACCCCGTGCCGACTTGTTCTGGGGGACGGGCACCGCGGCGGGAGATGCGGCCGGGCTGATGAAGACGACCGGCCGGCTGTGGCTGCTGCGGCCCAAGCCCTGACGTTCAGGAACGCGAGTTTTCTTCGAGCAGCTTCTCGAAGCGTTCGCCCGGCACGTAACCCTGCAGGCGCTTGCCATTGCCGAAGAACACGGTGGGCGTGGCCGAGATCGACAGCTTCTGCGACAGCTCCTTGACCTTGGCCAGCGGGGTGTCGCAGGTGCCGGCGTTGCCCGGCACCTTGCCCGAGACCATCAGGTCGTTCCAGGCCGTGACCTTGTCAGAGGCGCACAGCGCCTTGCGTGCCTTGGTCTCGGAGTCGGGCGCGAGAATGGCGACAGGGAAGGTGTAGATGGTGACGTCCTTCAGGGTCAGCAGGTCCTTGCGCATGGTGCGGCAATAGCCGCAGTTGGCGTCCTCGAAGACCGCGATGACCCGCTTGCCATTGCCGACCACCTGCTTGATCGCCAGATTAAGCGGCAGGTCCTTGAAGTTGATCGACAGCATCTCGTCGGTGCGCTCTCGGGTGAGGTTGCGCCCGGACTTCAGTTCGACCATGGCGCCTTCAACAAACGCGTACTGGCCCTTATCGTCGACATACAGCAGGTCGCTGCCCAGGCGGACTTCCCAGACGCCGGGCATCGGGGTGCGGCGCACTTCGTCAACCTTGTATCGGCCCTTGAGCCAGCTCTCGACGGCGGCCTTGACCACGGCCGAACCGTCGCCTGGACCCTGGGCGTGGGCGGCCGGCCCGGTAAAGGCAAAGGCAGCGGCCAGCGCGATCGCGGGGAGAGCACCGGACAGGCGGCGGAGTGACGGCATGGCGAAACCTTGAATGGAAGATGCGGCTCAGGATACCGCGTGACGGATCAGGCGACGGCGCAGCCAGCCGCTGCCGGCTACGGCCTGCCAGCCCAGTTCGCGGGCCGCCAGCAAGGGCCGCAGCAGCGTCGGCAGTGCAGGCTCGGCGTCGGG